>CACEEO010000013.1 GCA_902558585.1 uncultured Pelagibacteraceae bacterium
TAAACCTCTGCTTTGTAATAATATTGACTTTTTACCTTTGAGAAATAATGAAATAAAAAAAGATCTTTTTTTTCCATCCAATACAATTATATGATCAAATTTAATTTTTCGTAAAAATATAATCATTTTAAGTAAAACATATAATTTAGGAAAAAACTTTGATTTATTCTTTAATGAATGAACCTCATGGATAAATTCAAAGTTTTTTATATATTCATAATTATATTCAGAAGATATAGCTATTAACTTTCGGTTCTTAAAATTTTTTTTATAAGATAAAACAAATGGACATGATATTATAAAATCACCTATACGATCTGTTCTAAAAATTAAGGTTTTTAGCTCATCCATATTTTTTTATTAGTATTTTCAGTTTCAAAAATTTTTTCTATCATATATTTAGTAACTGTACTGTTTTCAAATAAATCAAAATATCTTTTTTTACCATTATAACCAATTGAAGAACGATCATTAAAAGATTTTGAATAATAATTTATTTTATTAATTAAATCTTCCACATTTTCAAAATAAACAACATGTTTTTTATCATCAAAAAATTCTTCATATTGATATCCATTTTGTACAAAAGTTAATAAGCCATTTGCAATTAAAGAGCACAATCTGTCACTTGAATAATATTTTATAGGTTTGCCTCGGTTATAATTTAACCCCATTTTAGAGTTTGATAATTCATTGAAAAATTTACTTCCCCAAACAGGCTGTTTGTCTATGCCAAAAAAATTTGTAGAAAAACCTTTATTAATTAATTTATTTATAAATTGTTCTCTTTCATCAACATAACCTTTTTTTAAAAAACCTCTATGCTGACCATGACTTAAAGCAAAAAAAATATCATATTTTAAATTTTCATGCTTATAATTTTCTAATATATCTATACTTGAATCACATACGTTTGGAATATAGAAAGTTTTAGATTTATCAGCAAAATTCAGAACATTTGGATCAGTTGTGATAAAATTAGTATCGCAAATTTGGTATTTTAAAAAAAATCTATTCTTATGATGTTCAAAATTTTCAAAATTGTAATCTAATGTATCAACAAAATATTGTGAGAATTTAATTTTTTTAAATTTATCTTTTAACCTAAATAAATCTTTTTCATTTAAAGAGTCTACATGACCAAATAATATGACATCAGGTGAAAAATTACTTATAGTATTTTCTAAATAATTTATAAATATGTTTTTTTTATAATTAAAAATATTTGATTGTAGAAAATCTCTGTCACTGATTTGTAAAACATTATAGTTATTTTTTATAAATCCATTATATAATTTTTTTCCAGTTGAATAATATAATCTGCCTTGATGTCTAAAATGCATATCAGCAATATGTAGAATTTTGACATTTAATTTATTAATCATAAATTTTTAATATATTTTATTTTAATCAATTTTCTTAATTTATTATTTTTTTTCAACTTAATTTCAGCTTTCATTGCATCAGATTTGCTTTTATATTTACGTCGATACAACAACTTCCATTTTTTACCTCTGGTAAATTTTGCACCCTTTGATGTGTTATGTTCATGAATTCGTTTCTTTAAATCTGAAGTATAACCAACATAAGATATATATTTGTTATTGATTTTAGAAACAATTAAATAAACAAAATAATGCATATTTTTTAACAGTAAAATTACTTATATAATTGTTTTTATTTTATAAATTCAGATATTTTTGTTGATATAGTTTTAGCAAATCTTGTGCATGTAAATTTTTCAGAGGTATTATTTAAAAAATTTTTGATATTTTTTTGATAACTTAAAAATTTTTCCTCTGGCATATTTTTTAATAATTTATACAAATCTTTATGATCATTAAATTTTCGACGATCAATAAAACATTCCTTTGGTATATAATCTTCTATATCTTTAGCACCCCAATAAATTGGAACATTTCCTTCAACAAATGCATCAAAAATTTTTTCAGTTATATATCCTTCTAAATTTTTTACATTTTCATAAACTATTGAAAATCGGGTTTGTTTTAAAATATTTTGTTTATTTTCAACATAGCCCTTCCAAGATGGAAAAGCTGTATATTTAAATGGTATTTTTTTTTCAAGACTGTGAACTAAACCACCTATAGTAGATGGTAGCCTACCAGTCAAATTCCATTTTTTTCCATAAAGAGTAAAATCTTTTGGTGCGTTTTTTTCAAACCATCTTATGGTTTTTACTCTTTCATTGTATAAATTCCGATCAGGTCTCCATTTTTTGAGTGATCTATTAGATCCGAACAATGTAATTAATTGATCTCTATTTTTATATCCATCAACAATTCCCTCACCCAATGGATGAGCCAACTGTATTTTAGTTGCTTTACATTTATTGATTGATTTTATATTCCAAGAGAAAATATGGTTATATTTTTTTAATAATTTTAAATTTGAATTTTCAGGATGAATATACTCACACTCATATAAAATCAAAAATTTAGGCCATTTATTGATATTCGTTGACCAAGCATTTAAATGAATTTCCAAATCTGGAATTTTTTTATCAAACAATTCTTTGGGTATTAAATCGATACCAAATCTATAAAGTTCTTTTTTTAATTCAATCCATTGTGCATGAAGATTAATTTTAGAAGGTGTAGAGTCAAAAAGATTATTTACATTATGTTTACCATAAAAAAAAACACATTTCTTCATATTAAGTACAGAACTAATATTATTATATATTTCATAACAAATTTAAAATAGATCATTCTGTGGAATTTTAATAACTTAAATGATGTTTATGTATAATTTTATTTCAATATGGCGGTCCCTAGGGGAATCGAACCCCTCTTTCGAGGATGAAAACCACGTGTCCTAACCGATAGACGAAGGGACCAGAAAGCTGTTTTTTATTGTAAAATCATGAATTAATCAAGCTTATCATCTTAATTTTTGTTTCAATTTTATTAACTTTTTTAATCCTGAAGATTTATGTGTAACCAACGTCTCTGAGATAAATTCATTATCCTTTATTTCAATACCTGACACTAAATCACCAGATGTTATACCTGTGGCACAGAAAATTGAATCACCAGAAACAATCTCTTTTAAATGGTACTTTTTACCAAAATCATTAATACCCATTTTTTTGGCTCTTTTTTTGTCCTCTTCTGTTTCAAACAAAAATCTTCCTTGAAAATTACAATCAAATGAATCAAGAGCTGCTGCTGCTAAAACACCTTCTGGTCCACCTCCTGTGCCTAAAAATATATCAACATTGTATTTTTCCTCTGTAACTAATAAAGCACCTGATACATCGCCGTCTGTGATTAACTTTATGTTAACTTTTAATTTTCTTAGCTCTTCAATAATTTCCTTATGTCTTGGTCTATCAAGAATACATGCAGTTATATTTTCTGGATTTTTATTTAAATAATCACTTAGATTTGAAATATTTTGCTTAACTGTATAATCTAAGTCAACAACATTTTTATCGTTTACTTTAGTTGAAATTTTTTCCATGTAAGTTTCAGGTGCTTTAAATAAATTATCTTTTTCTGCGATTGCTATTACTGATAATGCACCAGGTAAGTTGTTGGCTGCAAAATTTGTACCCTCTAATGGATCTACAGCTATATCAAATTCTGGGCCTTTATTTGTTCCAAGCTTTTCTCCGATATACAGCATTGGCGCCTCATCCAGTTCTCCTTCACCTATTACGATTTGACCTTGAATATCAAAATTATTAAGGTTAGATCTCATTGAGTCTACAGCTGCTTTATCTGCCGCGATTTTATCTTTTTTTCCAACTAGATATGATGATGCTAAAGCTGCTTTAGATGTTACGTTAAGTAATTGATCTACAAATTTTTTATCTATTGCCATTAAACTTTTTCATCTACTAAATCTTCTTGTTTAATCTTAGTTTCAAATTCTCTCAAACGCTTATAAACACTAGCAAGTTCTATAATAGTTGGCCAAGCTTTTAATAGATATTGCATTGATCCTTCAACTCTTCCAAATGCTCTTATAATTTGTTGCATTACTCCTAGTGTAACTACACCTGCGACGATGGCTGGAGCTAAAAAAACGTATGCGGACAAAACATTCGCTTGTAAATATGCAATACGACCAATATTAAAATATAGATATCTTAAATAACTTAAAAAATGAATTTTACGAACATCATCAAACAATTCATCTATATTTTTTGGTCTTACATTGCCATCATCCTCTGCAATAACTAAAATTTTCCTATATGCAGCCTCTTGTTTTTGCAAATCATACTCAATACCAACTAGTCTTAATATCAAACCAAGCACAATTAGAAATACAGTTCCTCCTATAGTCCAAATTAAAGCTCCTACAATTAATCCATATTCCCACTCACCAAAAAAGAAAATAGGAATTCCAATACTTAATCCAAATAATATAGGAATAAATTGGATTAAAATCATTATAGACTCTATTAAACTTGTTCCTAATCCTTCCATGATTCTTGTAAATTTAATTGTATCTTCTTGAACTCTTTGTGATGCACCTTCAATTTTACGTGCCTTATCATAAACAGAGTGATACCACTCAACCATTGATGTTCTCCATCTGAATAAATAATGTGCTGTAAAGAAACTTATTGCTACATAAACAGCAATATACATTGCTGCTAATGTAATGAATGAAAAAAGGCTTGCAAAATATTCTTCAATTGAAACTACATTTGGTTCTGCAAGTGCTTTCTGTATCATGTCATAAAATACACCAAACCATTCATTTATTTTTACATCTATTTCAACTTGAACCCAAAGCGATGAAAGAATTATAAAAGAACCAATCCAAGACCATTTAAACCAATGTTTTTCAGTGAAAAATCTAAACATTTTTATTTTAGAAAATTATCTGCGTATGATTTTTTTACAGTTTTTCTTTTTCTAGGTTCAATTAATTCAAAATCAATTTTTTTCTTTTTAGCATAATTAATTGCTAATTCTTTTGAGGAAAATTCTAATTTTAGTTCTGTATAAGTATCAGAAGAACTTTCCCAACCCATTAAAGGGTTTCTTGTAGGATCTTTAGTTTTAAATTCTAATATCCATTTATCATTTTTTGCTAAACCAGATTGCATTGGATTTTTGTTGGGTATGTAAATAATTGCTTTTTTCATAAAGATGGTCGGAGTGGCAGGATTCGAACCTGCGACCCTCTGGTCCCAAACCAGATGCGCTACCAGGCTGCGCTACACTCCGATCCGAGTACTAATACAGCAGTTATTGAATATTTCAATGTATAAAGAGGCCAAAATTAAAAGAAATTTGAATAAAATCTGGTATATAACGAAGCATGATAATTACTTGTCCTTGCGAAAAGAAACAATTTAAAATTGATAGTTCTTTAATACCGGATGAAGGACGAGAATTGCAATGTGGATCATGTGAAAGAGTTTGGTTCTACAAACCAATAAATGAAAGCGAAGCACCATTAACATTAAATGAAAATATTTCTGTAAACAAAATAGAACCAGCTATTAAAAAAAATGACAAAAATCTAGAATTTAGCAAAGAATTACAGAAAGAGAATATAATTGTAACTAAAATAAAAAAAGAAATATCAAAAGAAAGTCCTAAAACAGTTAAAAAATTGGAGAATAAAGGATCAAAATTTTTTTCTTACTTAATCGTATTTATTATATCTTTTATAGCATTAATTATCTTCCTTGATACTTTAAAAACTCCACTAATTAATGTATTTCCCAGATTAGAAATTATATTATTTAACCTATTTGAAACATTGCAAGATTTAAAACTATTTATTATAGACCTAGTTTAATTTTTTATGATTAATTATATATCAAAACCATTTAAATGGTTCTTTAAACTAGAAGCAGCAAGTGGTTTAGTTCTATTGTTTGCTGCAATAATTGCGTTATTTATAAGTAACTCTGGGCTAGCAGATTTATATTTTGCCACTCTAAATAAATATTTATTCATAGGTATTAACAATTTTGGATTAAAATTATCTGTATTACATTGGATTAATGATGCCTTAATGGCAATTTTCTTTTTTTTCGTCACGTTAGAAATTAAAAGAGAATTTTTACAAGGGGAGCTTTCAAATATTAAACAAGCTCTTTTGCCTATCATAGCTGCTGTAGGGGGAATGCTAGTACCAGCATTATTTTATGTTTTCATCAACCTTGGTGATAGTGAAACTTTGAATGGATGGGCAATCCCGTCAGCTACTGATATAGCTTTTTCTTTAGGTGTTTTATCTTTGTTAGGAAAAAGAGTTCCTTTATCATTAAAAGTATTTTTAACAGCATTAGCTATAATTGATGATTTGGGAGCTATAGTAATTATTGCCCTTTTCTACTCTGGTGATTTAAGCATTAAATATTTAACTTTAATGTTATTAGCTTTTATTGTTTTGTTATTGATTAACAAATTCAATATTAAAAAGTTCTTACCTTATTTAGTTGTTGGTCTCTTCCTTTGGGATTTCACTCATAACTCGGGGATCCATGCTACTATTGCGGGAGTTTTGTTAGCTATGACAATTCCACATAGAAAAAAAGAAAAAGATTTTTCTTTATTAATAAAAATAGAACATGGAATTAGTCCATATGTTGCTTTCGGAATAATGCCATTATTTGCATTTGCAAACGCTGGAGTATCTCTAGAAGGTTTATCATTCGCTTCGTTACTTGACAAGGTTCCCCTAGGAATCGTATTAGGATTATTCCTTGGTAAACAATTAGGTGTTTTTGTGTTCTCTTATGTATCTATAAAATTGAAAGTAGCTCAAATGCCAAATGATACAAGTTGGTACAATTTTTATGGAGTAGGAGTTCTAACTGGTATTGGTTTTACAATGAGTTTATTTGTTGGAAATTTAGCTTTTGTAGACAACATGCAATATATGGATGGTGTAAAAATTGGCGTATTAACTGGATCGTTGTTGTCAACTTTATTTGGTTATTTTTTAATATTACTTACACCAAATAAACCTAATAAATGAGAAAAGTAATATTTTTATTTTCTATAATTATGTTTTTTTTTAAAACTTCAGCAACTGCGAACTATGAAAAAAAAATTTATGATTTTAGTATAGAGAGTATAACTGGCGAGACAATTAATTTTAAAGATTACAAAAATAAAGTTATTTTAGTTGTAAATACAGCAAGTTACTGTGGATTTACAAAACAATATGATGAATTACAAGAATTGTGGAATTTATATAAAGAAAAAGGTTTAATTGTTCTTGGTGTTCCATCTAATTCGTTTAATCAAGAAAAAAAAAATAATGCTGATATTAAAGAATTTTGTGAAGTAAATTTTAATATTAACTTTCCTCTCACGACATTAACTGAAGTTAAAGGCAAAGATGCTCATGAACTTTTTAAATGGGCAAAAGAAAATCATGGTAAGTCGGCAGAACCTAAGTGGAATTTTCATAAAATTTTAATTAATAAAGAAGGTAAAGTCCAAGATACATTCGCATCATTTACAAAACCAACTTCAAAAAAAATAATTAAAGCTATAGAAAATATTTTATAAGTTTATCGTTAATCCATCATGCGCTGGAATAACATTTTTTGGTATTATTTTTTTAAGCGCTTTATAATCTAGTACTGGTGACAAGTTTGTAAGAATAGCATTTTTGGGTTTGAATTTATTAATTACAGCTAGTGAAGTTTCTAAATTAAAGTGTGATGGATGAAAATTATACCACAAACAATCAATGATTAAATATTGGAGATTTTTAAAATATTTATGATCATTGTTATAAATTTTACTTACATCACTTATGTAAGCTAATTTTTTATTGATTATAAAGCAATTTGATTTTACTTTGCCATGTTCAACCATAATTGATTGAATACCAATTTTTCTATTATTATTTTTTGTAAATATTTTTTTTGGTAGTTTGTTAAGTTTTAGTGTTGCAGGGTATTCTTTTGAAAAGCTCTTAAAAATATATGAAAATGTAGAATTAAGATATTTATAAGTGTATTTATCTGCATAAACATCAAGTTGTTTTCTGCTGTTAATATAAAAAGATCTCAAATCATTTATTCCATGAGTTTGATCACCATGCATATGAGAATATAATACTTTATTAATTTTATTTATTTTATGTCTTAAAAGTTGTTGTCGTAGGTCCGGAGATGTGTCTATAAGAATATTTTCATCTGTGGTTTTTATTAAAGCTGAGCATCTTGTTCTATAATTTTTTTTATTATTAGGATCACAATTTCCAAAGAAACCATCTGGTCTTGGTACACCCATTGAACTACCACAGCCTAAAATAATAAATTTCATTAATTTCAATTAAAAAATAGTTTATTAAAGTTATCTGTTGTTTTTTTTATAAGATCTTCTTTAGATATATTTTTAATTTCAGCTAATTTTGTAGCAGTAAAATCAATGAATGATGGTTCATTTTTTTTTCCTCTTTTAGGAACGGGTGCTAAAAAAGGACTATCAGTCTCAATTAAAATATTATCCATTGGAATAGATTTGAAAGTATCTTGTAAATCCAATGAGTTTTTAAAAGTAATGATACCACTTGCTGAAAAGAATGAATTTAAAGTCATTAGTTTTTCTGAGAATTCTTTAGACCCAGTAAAACAATGCATCAAAATTTTAAGGTTATCATTTTTATATTCATTTAAAATCTCAAAAGTTTCTTTTTCTGCATCTCTTGAATGAACAATTAATGGCATATTGGTTTTTATGGATGCATCTATATGTTCTTTAAAACTTGCTATCTGCTTGTCTTTTTTACTATTATTATAATAAAAATCTAACCCAGTTTCTCCAATTCCAATAATTTTTGAGTTTTCATTAAGACTTTCAATGATCTGTTTTGAGGTGATAATATCTGTGGAGCTTTCATGAGGATGAATACCAATAGTACCGTAGATAATCTCGTCTTTATTAACTAATTCTTTTACTCTAGAAAAACTTTCAAACGAAGTTGAGATAGTTAGCAATTTTTTAATACCTACTTCTTTTGATCTTTGTATTATGTTAGACAAGTCACTTATTAATGGTTCATGATCTAGATGACAGTGTGAATCAATCATTGTTTTTCTCTATTTTTTTAAAAAGTATATCTATTTTATTAATATTATTACCTTTTGTTAAATACTCATTATTAGAAACTGAATCTAATTTTATATTTTTTTCTTCAATGTCAAAAATTTTTAATGCCTTTAAAGAAGATTCAGGAATAATTGGATATAGTAAAAAACTAACTTTTCTTACAATTTCTAAAGTAGTGTAAACAATAGTATTTAATCTAATTATATCGTCTTTCTTTTTCCATGGTTCTTGATCATTAAAATATTTGTTAGCTTCAAAAAGTGAATTTACAATATAATCGATGTAAAAATTAATATTTTGATTGTCAATTTGTGACCTAATATTATCTAAATTATCTTTATACTTATTTAGTATTAATAAATCTTCATCATGAAATTTAACTTCTAATGGAATTTTTCCATTACAATTTTTTATTGCAAAAGCGGTTACACGCTGACATAAATTTCCATAATTGTTAGCTAGATCACTATTAATACAATCTTCTAGTCTTTCTTGAGATATATTTCCATCATTCCCAAAAGAAACTTCTTTTATTAAGTAGTATCTTAAAGGATCTAGACCATACTTTTTAATTATTTCAAGTGGATCAAGAATATTCCCTTTAGATTTAGACATTTTTTCTTCACCTGATAATATCCATCCATGCCCGTAAACTCTCTTTGGTAAATTAATTTTTGCTGCTAATAAAAAGGCAGGCCAATAAACAGCATGGAATCTAAGTATATCTTTTCCAATTAAATGGATCGAGGCTGGCCAAAATTTTTTAAAAAAATCATCATTTGTATTAGGATAGTTCAATGCACTCAAATAATTTGTTAAAGCATCGAGCCAAACATATATCACGTGGTTTTTATTATTTGGAACAGGTATGCCCCATGAAAAACTTTTTCTACTAACAGAAAGATCTTTAAGACCACTTTTTACAAAACTAATAACTTCATTTTTCCTAGATTGTGGAGCTATAAAATCTGGATTAGCTTCATAATATTCTAATAACGGTTTTTCCCACTTTGAAAGTCTAAAAAAATAAGATTCTTCTTCAATCCATTCAACAGGAGATTTTGATGATATAGCAATTTTTTTTCCTTCTAATTCCTCAATTTCGTCATCATTATAAAAGGCTTCATCTGATACTGAATACCATCCAGAATAGTTTGATAAGTATATATCATCATTTTTCTCAAGTTCATTCCAAAGATGTTGAACTGTTTTTTTATGTCTAGCTTCTGTAGTTCTTATAAAATCAGTATTTGACAAATTCAAAGTATCCGAAAGATCTCTAAAGGTTTGACTAATTTTATCACAAAATACGAGAGGCTCCTTCCCCGCTTTTTCCGCAGATCTTTGAATTTTTAATCCATGTTCGTCTGTACCAGTAAGAAAATGAACCTGATAATCATCAATTTTTTTAAATCTTGCAAAAAAATCTGCGATAATGCTTGAATATGCATGACCCATATGAGGCTTAGCTGATGGGTAGTAAATAGGCGTGGTAATATAATAAGTCTTATCCATTTAGTATTTTATCCTCAAATTCAATAAATAATGTTTCCTCATCTAAATTATAAGTTCTAGTATTATTAATTTTTTCTAAAAAATAATGGTATGACTTTAGTAAAATAATATTTTCAATAGATATATTGTTTCTAAAATAAAGTTCAATAAAAGAATAAATGATTTCAATAATTGATTTATCTTTTTTATAAATTTTATTTTTAATTATGGTTGTTAGAGCTGTATTTAAATCAAAATTAACAAGATCTAAGTTATATTCTTCAGATAACTTAATTAATTTAAATAATTTTCCAGGAGTTGCATAATAATCAAATAACTTATTATTGATAATAGTATTTATGTCATTGTTTAGTAATTGATTAACAATTCTAATAGACTGATCTTTTGTTAAAAAAACTTTGAAATTTAAACATCTGGATTTAAGAGTTGGTAGCACTCTTTTATTATTATTAATTAAAATAAAATTTATATTTTCATTAGGTTCCTCTAAAACTTTTAACAAAGCATTAATAGAATTTAAGTTTAATAATTCAATATTATCAATTAAAACAAATCTTTTTTTATTATTAAATGAGGATTTGTTTAGATTTATTATCAATTCCCTAATTTGATTTATATCAATATTTTTCTTTTCTTCTAAGACATCAATTAAGTAAAAATTTGGGTTAGATTTATTTAGTATAAGTTTATATGACTTATTATCTGGATTAATTTTATTATTTTCATAATCGTAGAGATGTTCTTCATTTTCCGACAATACAAAATTGATTAAATGATATGCTAAAGTTGATTTTCCAATGCCTTTTTCACCAGATAAAAGAATTTTATTAGGCAAAGTATCGTTTTTAGATAATTTATATAATTGATTAAAAATTTCTTTGTGCTCAAATAAATTTATTTGAGTTTGAGGATTTAAATTCATTTAATTAATTTTTTAATTTGATTTATTATTAAATCTTCATTTTTTTTTATATCTAAATTAGAATCAATTATTTTGTATGATTTTTTATTCAATTTAGCTAATTTTAAAAAACCTTTTTGAACTTTATTATAAAAATTCATATTAAACTGATCATATCTATTTAAAGATTTTCTATTTTTTAATCTTTGAAATAAATTTTTTTTATTTACCACATTGAGAAAAGTAAAGTTAACTTTAATGTTTTTTAATAGAAATTTATTTATGATGTTTATAATTTTTAAATCGGCACCCATACCATAATGCTGATATGCAATGGTTGAGTCTATGAATCTATCAATCAAAATAATTTTTTTTTTGTATGATTTTTCTATAAGATTTATGTTTTCACTACGTGCTGCTAAATATAAAAGTAAGTCAGTATATATGTTAAAATTAGACTCTTTATTTAAAATCAATCTCCTTATTTTTTCAGAATTAAGACTTCCGCCTGGTTCTCTTATCTTTATATAATTAATTTTCTTTTTATCTAAATATTTAGATACTTTATTTATATGATGACTTTTGCCACTACCCTCTATACCCTCAAAAACAATGATGGGTTTTTTAGACATCACCCCAAATTAAATAATTTATTGATTTTATTAATCTTGTAAAAAAATTAACTTTTTTAATTTCTTTAGATGATAGTAAATCATACTCACCAACAAGTTCTTGATCATAAACAACTCTTAGAGTGGCTATTTTTTGATCTTTTTCAATTGGTGCTTCGACTGGTCCATCATACTTAATAACAACTTTTAAAAGCTTTTTTTTTGCTTTTTTGATTGTTTTATAAATATCTTCCTTTGTATATGCTTGAACACTATTCTCTTTTCCTAACCAAACATCAATTTTGTGTAATGGTTTATTAGCTTTAGCTATTTCTACAAGATCATAGTTGGTAAGACCAAATGTAAGTAATTTTGTGCTCTCTTTAGATCTAGCATTTTTTGAATTAAAACCGCTACCTACAGCAATCAATCTTCTGCCATTTCTGTCTATTGATGATGCTAAAGAATATTTTTCAACAGCTAAATAACCAGTTTTTATTCCATCTGCTCCAAGATTTTTATAAAGCAAAGGATTTCTATTTCCTTGTGTTATTGGATCTCCCCCTGTTCTATCCCACGTAAATTCTTTTTCAGCAAACATTTTGTAAAATTCAGGATGTTCTTTAATTAAATATCTAGACATTTTTAAAATATCACTAACAGTTGAGTAATTGTCGGGGTCATTTATTCCTGATGAATTAGAAAAATTTGTATTATCCATCCCTAATTCTTTTGCTTTAGCAGTCATTAAAATTGCAAACTCTTCTTCAGTACCCGCTATACCTTCAGCCAATGCAATACATGCATCATTACCTGAAGCAACGATAATACCTCTTAATAAATTTTCTACAGAGACTTGATCATCAACCATTATAAACATCGATGAATATCCAGATGTAGATAATCTCCAAGCTCTCTCTGATATTATAAATTTTTCATCTAAACTAAGATCACCTGATTTAATTAAATCAAAAGCAATAATTGCTGTCATTATTTTTGTCATAGAAGCTGGATAAATTGAAATATCTGGCTCTTTTTCATAGAGAATTTCTCCAGAATGATAATCTTGTAATATTGCAGTTCTTGCCTTTACATCAAAATTAGCTTTTGAAACACTTACTAATGAAAAACTAAAAAAAATTACAATTAATAATATTCTAAACATCTTTTAATATCTCTATATTTTCAAAATTTAATACTTTTATTTCGTTAAATGATTTTTCTAGTTTTTTTATATCATTAAATGGACCCAATAATACCCTATATTTAGTTTTAGATAATTTCTTAATTACAGAATTTTTTATATTTGTCTCATCTTTTATTCTATTAACCATATTTTCTGCTGAATCTCGGTAATAAAAATCTGCAATCTTTATTGAATATAAAAATTTATGTTTTTTTAATTTAACTTCTTTATCTTTTTCTTTACCCAGATTATCTATGGTAATTCCGTCTACAGGAGCTTTTTCAGCTACACTTTTCTCTTCATCAAAAGTCTTTGCTTTTTTAGCTACAAATGTAGAACTTTTGGAGATTAAAAAGAGATCAATATAAGGTTCTTTAGGGTCAAGTGATAGCTCCTCAGCAATTCGTTGCGTAATTACAGAGTTGTAAAAAGTTGAGAATTTAACATTATTAGCGATTACTTCGGCTATAATTGACTTGTCATTAACAGGATTGGTAATTTTAACAAATGAATTTTTTTTAATTTTATTATGGAAAATTAAAAGAGATCTATTATCAATTTTTTTAGATATTTTTTTTTCTTTTTTTAATTCATCATCATAAATTAAAGCAAATCCAGTATTACTATACTTTTGATCACTAATATAAACTAAGTTTTTATTATTTTGACCAAATTGATTACATGCAGATAAAAAAAATATAGAAATAATTAATATGAGTTTTTTAAAGTTCATTTTTAAATTTATCTTTTAATGTACAAACGGCTAAAGCAAATCGCAATGATCTATTCCATTTTAATATTATCTCATAGTTATCAAACACGATATAAGCTGGATTTAAAGTTTCGGCATCAGGTATGATATCTTTATCTGGAGTTATAATGGCTACTTTTAAAGCGTTATACTTGATATCAATTTGATCATTATTTTTAATAAATTTTCTAAAATATTTTAATTTTCTTTTATCATGAAGTTTTTTTGCAGAAATGTTTAAATATTTACTTGGTATATTCTCTGATAAATCAATTCTATAAAAACAAGGATTCTCACTTTTCCAACCTATTTGATTTAAATAGTTTGATGCTGAAGCATAAGCATCATTATTATTTTTTAAATCAATATATCCGTTACCATCATGGTCAATTGCATAATTTTTCATTGTTGATGGCATAAATTGAAAAAAACCAAATGCACCTGCCCAAGATCCATATAAAGTTTTATAATCTATTTGTTCATTTTCTATTAATCGTAAAAGTATTAATAATTCATTTGTAAAAAATTCTGATCTTCTTTTATCAAAACTTAAAGTTGCCAATGAGGATAAAATATCCATTTTACCGACATACGTTCCAAAATTAGTTTCTATCCCCATTAGAGCTAATAGTAACTCTCTCTCTATATTAAATTCGTTTTCAACTGTATTTATTAACTTTGAATTTTTTTCATAGAATTTTTTTCCTAACGAGACTTTTTTTGAAGATGTTCTTTTTGAAATATAAGTTTTAGTATCCTCATAAAATTCAGGTTGATACCTATCATATTTTATTACATCTGATAAAAATTTAGTATCGGACATAACTCTATCAAACGTTTTTTCTGAAATATTGTTTTCTAAAGCTATTTTTTTAAAATTTAATTTCCAATTTTCAAATTCTTTATTGATATCAGCAAATGATAAATTAATAGAAATAAAAATAAAAAATAAAAAAAAATTAATTAGTTTCATGTAAATCCTTTAAATATATAATTACAGCAATCCAAATAAAAATAAAACTAACTAATTTTGTTATTGAAAAAGGCTCGTTATAATAAAAATACCCTAATAAAAATTGAAAAGTAGGAGTTATATAAAATATCATACCAGTCGGTCCTAAACCACAGAGTTCAACTCCCCTAACATATAAAAATAAAGGTATGACAGTCATAGGTCCAGCAAGATAAATAAATAGCATCATCGATGGATCAGATAATTGAAAATCATTATATCCTTTGCTTGCTATCAAATAAAAAGCTAACAGTGCAAATGGCAATATAAATAAACTCTCTATAAGAAGACCTACATCAGTATCAACATTAATTTTTTTCCTAACTAGATTGTAAAACCCCCAACTTAAAGCAACAATTAAACCAACCAAAGGCAATGATTTGATACTTACTATTATTAAAAAAAGGATAGATATAATAACTAACAGAATAGAAAAGGCTCTTTTTTTATTAAGTTTCTCTTTAAAAAAAAGATAACCGAGCATTACGCTTAAAATGGGCATAATAAAATACCCAAAACTTGCATCTATTATTCTATTTGTTGCTATAGCATATATCCAAACACCCCAATTTATAAAAATTAAAAAACCTGAGATAAATAAATAAAATAAATTTGATTTATTTTTTATGATTTTAAAAAAAATATTCCATTTAGAGAAAAAAAAAGTAGTCAGTATTAAAGTGAACGCTGTCCATAAACATCTATGAACTACTAATTCAATATGTCCAATATAAGCAATATATTTAAAATAAATTACACCAAAAAAGCCCCACCAAAAAGATCCAAACCCAGCAAGTAATAAGCCTTTGTTAAATTCTTTATTCATTGGAAACCATGATGCTTGTAATTAATAAGTTTATTAGACTATTTTATGGTTGAATTAAATAATTATAATTATAAAACCTTGCTCACGGAGAGATGGCTGAGCGGTTGAAAGCACCGGTCTTGAAATACTAAGGATCCCCTACTCACCTTACGACGATTCACATACTTATCAAGCCATTACTAACTTTTTAAATTTTAGCTTTTACGAAAAACACATCATTATTGACTTGCCTAGGCTATCAAACTTGTACGCCACTTGTACGCAAAAAATGTATAAATAATCTCTGTTTATAAAGTTTTATAAAATGTTAATGTTTTAAGAATGAAAATTCTCACTTCACAAAAAGATCTTGAAAATGCTTTAAGTGATTTAACTTTAAGGCCTGTTGACTATTTAAAATTAGAGAAATTTGGTGACTTAGGATTTAACTGTGGATGCGGAAATGTGCATTCACTTAATGATGAGTTTTATGCTGCCAAGATATTTTCAGCTGAACCTGACAAACAATTATATATGTGCAAAAATTCTCCTGCTATAACTTTTGTTCAAATAGACAAAGGCATTTTAACAGATGAAGTAATAACTTTATGGACAGCAAAAATTGATCTTTTTCAAGATTATGGAATGGATATTATAAAAAAGAATAAATCTTATATAAATGTAAAATCTCAGTTTGAATAATTTTATTTAACTACTTTAATATTATTCTTTCTTCTTCTCTTAATCAATTCATCTACTTGAATCTTAATAAAGAGTTTTCTGCCCATTTGAACAGCTTTAGCCTGAACTTCGCTTTTGTGTTTAGTAGGTAATCTTTTTAAAGGTTTTCCTGGTGGATCATCATTAGCTAGAACATTATTAGCTGAATTAATCATACTTTGATCAACTATTCTCAATACTTCTTTCTTTTCATCAAAAGATAAGTTTTCAAGTATCTTAATTATACCGTTTCTTTCCTCTTGAGCTCTATAGTATTTATTCATAACTTTTTTTAACAGAAAACATTGTATCTAAACATTTATTCTCACTGGTATCGTTATAATGAAAATCAAATTCAGATATTTGATAAGTTCCTTTCTCAACAGCAAATGTAAAAGAATTATTCCATTTTTTAAATGTTTTGCTCATAGATTTTATAAATTTTGTTTGTTTACCAATATGACCGCTATCTTTATTTTGAGTTTTACCAAGCACATGAAAACAAATCTTGCCTGATGTAATTTTGATTTCACCAGCGATTATTGAGTAACTGTCTATTTTTTTAATTAATTTATCTATTTTTATATGATGTAAAGAATTTTGGGGAATATAATAAAATCTTATGGGTTTTTTTTTGTATATTTTATCATGGTAAATATTACATGGTACAGTATCTCCTAATTCAATACTTTGAGCAGAATAAATATGAGCAATTACTGTGTTCTTGATATTCTTTATTTTTGAAAAAATTTTTGGATACTTTCTTATATAATTTTGATTTATATTTTTTGATAGAATTTCATAATCTCCTACTATCAACTGTATCTCTTCAAGTTGTCGAGCATGAATTGTTGATTTGCTTAAAGTAAATTTATTCATCTCTAAACTCTTCTATAAGATCATTAAGAATTAAGATTGAATGATTTTCTTGATTATGTTGATCAATATTAGCAACTGCTTTTTCGAATTGTAATTTTAATTCTTCAAATTCTTTATCGTTCATATCCTTAATAATTTTTTTAATTCTTTTTTCATTACCTGACGTGTCAGGATCGCTGAATTCTTTTACAATTTCGTTAAATTTATTCATTTAATCTCTGCTAAAGTCTTTTTAAAAATATATTTATTAGCTAATTTTTTATCTTTTTTTAAAATTAGTTTTGCAATCTGATCATTTTGCCTTAATTTTTTTTGAAGCATACTTAATCGAATTTGGATCTATTTTTATTGCTTTTTTAATAAAATCCAAATCGTCAAGATAATACTCGCTACATTCACTTAAAGGATGTTTTGATTTTTTTGAATAAAAATGATCAGCAAAACCATGAAGGCCTTTTTTCGTCATGTGTGATCTTACACCTTGAATTGATTTACTATTAACTTCTTTGGCGTAAACTTTTAATTCGTTTAAAACTAAGTCTTTCATATGGGATAGTATAGGATAACTTGTACAAGACTTGTACGCCAGGCAAAATTTTTAAAAAAAAATGCTCTGTTTTTTAGTTGAATTTTAATATTATACTTATAAAACCTTGCTCACGGAGAGATGGCTGAGCGGTTGAAAGCACCGGTCTTGAAAACCGGCAAAGGGGCAACTCTTTCCTGGGTTCGAATCCCAGTCTCTCCGCCATCATTTTTGTGTATAATCAAAATTTTTATATAAGTAATTAATATTGTTATTTTCAAATTCAAAATCGGTTTGAAAACCATTGTAAAAATTATACAAATTAGTGTCATCAATATTTAGTAGTTTTTCTAAATCAAGAAGATCATTTTGATTTAAATTATTTATATATTTTTTTGTAAATGCACCCAAAAGTTTATCCATTTCTTTTGTACCTCTATAATTAGATCGGTAAATAATTTTTTTTTTTAATTCATCTATATTGATCATAATAATTAGAATATATTAGTTGTTGATGAATAATAAAACAAATTATGAATATTTATTATCAGATTTAAGTTCTTTAAAAGGTGTAGGAACTAAAACAAAAAATTTATTAAAGAAGAAAAATATTAATAATTTGTTTGATTTGTTATGGAAACTTCCAAAATCTTATACAGATAGAAGGTTGTCATCAAAAATAAAAGATTTAAAAATTGGTGAAATACAAACAGTAAATATAATTCCACAAAAGTATAACTTCCCAAGAATAAGGAAATTACCCAATAGAGTTTTATGTAGTGATGAAACTGGTGAAATAGATTGTATTTTTTTCAATAGTTATGAAGGTTATGTTAAAAAAATCTTGCCTTTGGGCAAAGAAATTACTGTTAGTGGTAAAATAGGTCATTTTAGGAATAAATATCAAATTACAAATCCAAAATATATTTCTGAGGATTCTTCTTTAATCAAACAAACCCATAATAAATATTCATTAACTGAAGGTATTTCTGAAAAAATATATAATAAAATCTTAAATCAAATAATTAATAATTTGCCAGTTTTTAATGAATGGCACTCTAAAAGTATTATATCTAAATTTAAAAATATAAGTTGGAATAGCTCAATTAAAGAACTGCACAAACCTGAAAATATTGGAAATTATAAATCAAATTTCTATCAAAGACTTGCTTTTGATGAAATATTTTCAACATTTCTTGTTAATTCTGAAATAAGAAAAAAAATAAGAAAAATAAAAAAAAAAAATAAAGTTATTAATTTAAATAAACAAAATTCTATAATAGATAAATTAGATTTTTCTCTTACGGGTGATCAACAAAAATCACTTAACGAAATAAACAAAGACTTAAGTTCACCAAATAAAATGTTTAGACTTTTGCAGGGAGACGTTGGTAGTGGAAAAACAATAGTATCTCTTTTGGCAGCAATTAATACCATAAATTCTGGTTTCCAGGTTGCTTTTATGGCACCTACAGAAATTCTAGCAAGACAACATTTTATGCTTGCAAAAAAAATATTTCCTAAAAATATAAATATAGATCTTATTTCTGGAAAATCTGAATATAAATTAAAAAAAGAAATTCATAAAAAATTAGAAAATAACAAAATCAATATTATTTTTGGAACACATGCAATATTTCAAAAAAAAGTAATTTTTAAAAAATTAGGATTAATAATTATAGATGAACAACATAAGTTTGGAGTGAGTCAAAGAAAAAGATTGTCAGATAAAGGTGGACCAAATTGTGACGTATTATTAATGACAGCAACACCTATACCTAGAACTCTAACAATGACAATTTATGGTGATATGGATATTTCAATAATTAGAGAAAAACCTAAAAATAGAAAACCAATTAAAACTTATAGTAAATTAGAGGTTAAAATTGAAGATGTTTTAAAATTTATAAAAAAAGAAATTAACATAGGAAATCAAATTTTTTGGGTTTGTCCATTAATTGAAGAATCTAAAAAATTGGATCATTCATCAGCTGTAAAAAAATATGAATATTTAGAGAGCAAGTTTCCAAATCAAGTATGTTTGCTTCATGGAAAAACTTATTTGGATGAAAAAAATGAAATACTAAACAATTTTTTAAATAATAAATTTAAGATTTTAGTTTCTACAACGATTATTGAGGTTGGGATAGATTTTCCAAATGCAAATACGATTATAATTGAAAATGCTAACAAATTTGGTTTATCTCAACTTCATCAATTGAGAGGTAGAGTTGGTCGAGGAGATAAAGACTCTACATGTATATTAATGTTTAAATCTAATCTAAGTGAAAACGCAAAAAAAAGAATAAAAATTTTAAAAAATACTAATGATGGTTTTTTGATATCTGAAGAAGATATGAAATTACGAGGGTTTGGTGATATTTTGGGATTTAAGCAAAGTGGTGTAAAAAATTTTAAGTTAGCAGATCCAATTCAGAATAGTGATCTTTTCTTATTAGCTGAAAAAGAAATGAGAAGAATAGAAAAATCAAATGAAGATATAAGTAAATTCAAACCATTGATAAAATTGTACGATAGGGCTGATATAATAAATGATATTGCCTAAGTTTTTTTTGTAGAAGTTCCTGCTGAAACTATAAATTTAGATGCTTCTTCAAAAGACATGTTTAAATAAATAACATCTTCTATTGGGAACATTAATAAAAAACCACTAGTAGGATTTGGAGTTGTTGGTACAAAAACATTAATTAAATTCTTACCAGTTTTTTGAGCCATCTCACCTTTATTTTCTTTTGTAGCAAATCCAACGGCCCAAACCCCTTTTCTGGGATATTCAATCAATACAACACTCTTTTTACCATCATCTTTTTTAGAAAAAGTTTCTGTCATTTGAACAATTGCTGAATAAACAGTTCTTAAAAAAGGAATTCTTTTAAACAAATCATCAATTAATTTGAGAATCCTTCTTCCAAAAAATGACAATGAAATACCACCTACAATAGTTATAAGTAAAATTGAAATAATAATTTCAACACCAGGTATATTAAAAGGTAAATAACTATTAGGATTAATATTTTTGGGTATTAAATTAGAGGAGATACCAATTAAAATCTTTGTAAGATATAAGGTAAAACCAATTGGTATTAAAACAACTACTCCAGCAATAAAGTAATTTCTTAAGGTTAATGAAAACGATTTTTTTGACCCTTTTTTTGACATATTTTCAGTTAACTATAACTAGCATAGACAACAAAAACAATTGCAATGATAAATAATACAATTAAAATTTTGTTATTAAGATTCATGTTAAATTATTATTATCAATTTTAGTTACTTATGGATAGAAGAAAATTTTTGACTTATGTTGGTTGTGGTTGTGGAAGTCTTCTTTTGCACTCTTGCTCTACTGCACCAATAACTGACAGAAAACAATTAAAAATTATACCAGAAGCAAAATTAAATGCTCAAGCTGCGCAAATTTATGAAAAAGTCAAACAAAAAGAAAAGATGAGTAATGATACAAAAACATTAAATGAAATCAAAGATATTGGAAAAAGAATGGAAGATTCGATTAGCGAATATTTTTATAGAGCAAATTTAAATGACCCAACAGCAAATTTTGATTGGGAATATATTTTAATTGATAATAAAAAAGTTAGGAATGCATGGTGCATGCCTGGAGGTAAAATTGCTGTTTATACAGGTATACTTGATGTTACCAAAAATACAAATGGTTTAGCTGCTGTTATGGGTCATGAAGTTGCTCATGCGGTAGCTAAACATTCAGTTGAGAGAGCTAGCAGAGGTGTTTTATTAAATACAGGTGCTAGAATTATAGACATTGCAAGTGGTGGTGTATTATCTGATATAAATAGAACCACTGGCATGGATACGGTTGGTATGCTGGCTCAATTAGGAATTATGAATCCTTTCAACAGAAAACAAGAAAGCGAAGCTGATTATTTAGGTATGATTTTTTCATCTTTATCTGGTTATGATATTAGAGAAACAGTTAAAATTTGGGAAAGAATGAAAGAATTTAATAAAGGTAAAGAGCCTCCTCAATTTATGAGCACACACCCCTCTTCAGATACAAGAATAAAGCAACTCAACGAATGGATGAATGGAGTTATTTTAGATTATCCACCAATTATTTTAAGTTAAGTGAATTAATGGTGAGCCCTGATGGACTCGAACCATCGACCCATTCCTTAAAAGGGAATTGCTCTACCAACTGAGCTAAGGGCCCCCAAATTATTCAAATTGAATAGTTGTTATATACAGAATTATTATTTTTTTTCAAATGTCAATTTTAACCAAATCTATAAAGCTTCTACAACTTATCAATGTATTTATCATGAAATTGATCAAAAGTGCCTTCGTTAATATTTTTTCTTATTGAGGCCATTAATTCTTGATAAAAATTAATATTATGTAGTGTCAGTAGCATTGAGGCTAGAATTTCATTAGTATTAAATAAGTGATTTAAATAATTTTTTGAATATTTGTTTAAATTAAGATTTTCACAATATGGATCAAGTGGTGTGTTGTCATTTTGATATTTATTATTTTTAATATTGATTCTTCCCTGCCATGTAAAAGCTAAACCTGTTCTACCAGATCTAGTTGGCAATACACAATCAAACATATCTATCCCTCTTTTTACAGCACCCAAAATATCTGATGGCGTTCCAACACCCATTAAGTAGTGTGGTTTTTCAATAGGTAAGTTTTCCTTAATATCTTCTAAAACTTTAAACATTTCATGTTGAGTTTCTCCTACAGCTAATCCTCCAAGAGCATACCCGTCAAAACCAATTTTAATTAACTCTTGAAGAGATTTTAATCTTAAATCTTTAAAAAGACCTCCTTGGATTATACCAAATAAAGCTTTATGAGGATTATTTCCAAATGCCAATTTAGATCTTTGTGCCCAGTAAAGTGATAAATCCATAGATTTTTTTATTACATTATAATCATTAGTTTTTTTTGGGCACTCATCCATGATCATCACAATATCAGAATTTAAACCCAACTGAATCCGTATGCTCTCTTCTGGACTTAAGTAAAATTTTTTCCCATCAACATGAGAGTTAAATATAGCACCCTTCTCTCTATCAATTTTATTTAATTTTGACAAAGACATAACCTGAAATCCACCAGAGTCAGTTAAAATAGGTAAATCACAATTCATAAATTCATGTAGACCACCAGCAGATTTAATTCTTTCAACACCTGGACGTATCATTAAGTGATATGTATTTGAAAGTATTATTTCTGATCCAGTTTTTTTTATATCATCTATCGTACAAGCTTTAACTGTAGCTTGTGTTCCAACAGGCATAAATGCTGGAGTGTGTATATTTCCGCGATGGGTCTCTATTATACCACACCTAGCAAATTTATCTTTTTTTAAAACGTTAAAGGCAAATTTTTTTAATGCCATTAAAAAAATTATTGAGATTTGAAACTAATAATTTTATCTGGATCAGTTACAGCACCATTATTGTTTTGATCACCTCTTTTTATTTTATCTACAAATTCTATACCCTCGATTACTTTTCCAAAGACTGTATATTGTCGATCTAAAAATGGAGCTGGCTGAAAACAAATAAAGAATTGACTGTTTGCACTATCAGGGTCTTGAGCTCTTGCCATAGATAAAGTTCCTCTATCATGTGGTAAGCTATTAAATTCTTGCTTTAAATCTGGGAAGTCAGAACCCCCCATACCTGCTCTTCTAAGATCAAAATCCTTGGACTCTGAATTACCAAATTTTACATCTCCTGTTTGAGCCATGAATCCATCTATAACTCTGTGAAAAACAACGTTATCGTATTTACCACTATTTGCTAATTCCTTAATTCTTTTTACATGATTTGGTGCAACATCTTCGAATAATTCAATTTTAACATCACCATCTTTTAACTTTAATATCATTATATTCTCCTCAGCTATTGATTGATTAGTATTTAAAAAAAACAAAATCAGTATATTAATAAAAATTTTATTCATATTTATCTTTTAATGATTTAATTGTGCTTTTTGTAGTAAATTTTTTTATATCACCTTTTAATTTAACAATCTCTTTAACAAATCTCGATGAAATGATTTGATTTTCTACATCAGACATTAAAAAAATTGTTTCTATATTTTGGTTCAATTTTCTATTCATACCAGCTAACTGAAATTCATATTCAAAATCAGATACAGCTCTTAATCCTCTTAAAATTATGTTTGATTTATATTTTTTACATAAATCAGTAGTTAAAGATCCAAAAGAGACAACTTTTATTTTTTTTCTATTTAACTTTAGATCTTTAAATAAAGCTTTATTTACTATTTCTATTCTTTCGTCAGAACTAAATAAATAATCTTTGTTACTTTCGTCTGAGACACCTACTACTATCTTATCAAACAATTTTAATGATTTTTTTATTACATCTATATGTCCAAAAGTAATTGGATCAAATGTTCCGGGATAAATTGCTATTTTACTCATTAAATTAAATTATCATCAATTTTAATTGCCGAAACAACTTTTTCTTCTCCTGATAACTTAATTATCCTAACACCTTGGGTATTTCTGCCTGCAGTTCTAATTTCTTTAACTGCTACTCTTATAACTCTACCTTTGTTAGTAGAAATTAAAATTTCATCACCTTCAAAAACAGGAAAGGATGAAGTAATATTCCCATTTCTTGGTGAATTCACTATTCCTATAATGCCTTTTCCTCCTCTGTTAGTAACTCTGTAATCTGCATGTGAGGTCTTTTTACCATAACCATTTTCACTTATTGATAAAACAAATTTCTCTCTTGCTTTCAATTCAGATTTTTCATCTTTAGATTTTTTTCCGTTTTTATTAATTTTATCATTATCAATAACTGATAAAGATACTATTTGATCATTTGATGCTAACTCTATTCCTTTAATTCCTTTAGAAGATCTGCCTTTAAAAACTCTTAGTTTCTTAGCTTCAAATCTAATACATTTTCCAAATTTTGTGCTTAAAATTACATCTTGATCATCTTTACAAATTTTAACACCTACAATTTTATCATTATTATCTAGTTTCATTGCAATTTTTCCAGATGCATTAATTGATGAAAAATCTTCTAAACTATTTTTTCTTACTTTTCCCTGTGATGTAGCAAAAATTATTTGATAATTTTTTAGGTCTGTTTCTTCTTCAGGCATTGGCATAATTGAACTTATAGCTTGATGACTCTTTAAAGGTAAAATATTAAATAAAGACTTACCTTTAGATGATGATGAACCCTCTGGGATTTTCCATGCTTTGATCTTGTAAACTAAACCCTCAGTAGAAAAGAACAGTACTGAAGTATGAGTATTTACGGATAATGTTTGAACAACAGAGTCTTGATCTCTAGTTGTTATGCCTGATTTTCCCTTACCACCTCTTTTTTGTTTTTTTACTCCATCTAAAGAACCTCTTTTTATGTATCCTTGTAATGTAACTGTAATTATTACTGATTGTTTTTGGATAGTTTCCTCAATATCATAATTTAAAACAGCATCTATTATTTTAGTTCTTCTTGGTATAGCAAATTTCTCTTTGATATTTTTTAGTTCTTCGCTGATTACTTTTAGAAGTTCTTTTTTTGATGAAATAATCTTTTTATATTTAGTGATTAATTCAGCTAATTTTTTAATTTCAACTTCGATCTCGTTTATTCCTAAAGCAGTTAATTTTTGAAGTCTTAATTCTAATATAGCTAAAACTTGTGGTTCAGATAATGAATAAAGGTTTTTACCTTTTTTTCCCTCTACTAAAGAAATTAATTTTTGCGATTTATTTATTTTCCATTTAGTTTTTAAAATTGATATTTTAGCATCATCGGGTGTTTTAGATGATCGAATAATTTTTATTATTTTATCTAGATTTTCAACTGACACTGATAATCCGATTAATATATGTGCTCGTTCTTCAGCTTTTTGAAGATCAAATTTAGTTTTCTTAATAACTACATCTTCTCTAAAAGTTAAAAAATTAGATAAAAAATCTTTTAAAGTACACGTTTGAGGTTTTCCCTCAACGATAGCTAAAGTATTAAAACCAAACGAACTCTCTATTTGAGTATTTTTATATAATTGTCTCTTTATAGTTTCAGGTTCTACACCGTTTCTTAAATCTATTGCTACCCTAATACCTTCTCTGTTCGATTCGTCTCGAATATCTCTTATACCTTCTATCTTTTTCTCTCTTACTAACTGAGCAATCCTTTCGTTTAAAACCGATTTGTTAACTTGATACGGTATTGAAGTTATTACCAGTCTTTCACGACCGTTTTTTTGTTGTTCAATTGAGATTTCACCTCTTATCTTAAAGGATCCTCTTCCATTGTTATAACCTTGTTTAATTATATCTTTACCTATAATTACACCACCAGTTGGAAAATCTGGACCAGGTATATGTTTCATTAACTCTCTAATTTTAATATCTTTATTATCTATTAAGGCCAAAGTACCATCAATAATTTCACCTAAGTTATGAGGAGGTATACTTGTTGCCATCCCAACAGCGATACCACCGGCTCCATTTACTAACAAATTCGGAAACTGTGCTGGTAAAACACTAGGTTCTTTCTCAGTTTCATCGTAATTGCTTTTGAAAGAAATTGTATTTTTTTCAATATCATCAATCAGATATTGAGAAACTTTTGACAAGCGAGTTTCTGTATATCTCATTGCTGCAGCAGGATCGCCATCTATAGAACCAAAATTTCCTTGGCCTTGAATTAA
>CACEEO010000014.1 GCA_902558585.1 uncultured Pelagibacteraceae bacterium
CAAGAAAAAATAAGATTAAAAGAAATTGAAAGGAAAAATAGACTTGAGGAAGAACAAAGATTAAGAGAGGCAGCTAGGAAGCTTAAATATGAGCAAGAAAAACTTAAAGAAATGGAAGAAAGATTAAGAGATCTAGAAACTGAAAGACAGCAGGAAATTCAAAGACAGATTTTAAAAGAGGAGGCTGAGCAAAGAGCCAAGGAAGAGGAATTAAGAATTAAAGAAAAAGAACTTAAAGAAGCAGAACGTGAGAGACTAAATAAAGAAAATGAAAGACGTCAAAGGGAAAGAGAATTGAAAATAGAGGAGGAAAGACAAAAAAGAATTGAAGAAGAAAACGAGAGAATTCGATTAGCTGAAATTACTCAAAAAGAAAGAGAAGATGAGGAAAATAGGCGAATGAAAGAATGGGAGAAAAAATTTGATGAGGAACAAAGACTAAAAGAAGAAGAGCTAGTCAAAAAATTTTATAGCGATGAAATTTCTAAACAAGAAAGTGATCAGAATAGTGATAATTTAGAAACTAAAACTGAGGAAGATAATTTAGCAACTAAAAATGATGAGGATATTTTAAAAAATTAAATTTTCTGATCATATTCACCGACTTTACCTGTTTTTTGTAACAAATTGTCAATAAAATCAAAGATTTTTTTCTTTCTTTCATCAGATTTTGGGCTTTCAGTAACAATAACCAAAGATGGTTTGTTTGAAGATGCTCTTATAAGTCCCCAAGAACCATCTTCGAATGAAAATCTAACTCCATTAACAGTTAAAATATCATTAATAACTTGACCATCTATTTCAGTTTTATTTTCTTTTAATTTTTTAATTTGTTTAACTAGCTCTTCAACAACAATATACTTTTCTTCATCTTTGCAAAAAGGTGCCATTGTTGGTGTTTGAAATGTGTTAGGTAATTCACTAATAATTTCACTCATTTTTTTATTTTGATTATCTAGTAAGTGACATACTTGAATTGCTGAATTGATACCATCATCATATCCAAAACCTAACGGCCGATTGAAGAAAAAATGTCCACTTTTTTCAAATCCAGCTAAAGCTTTTTCAGTGTTAACTTTTCGTTTAATATGAGAATGACCTGTTTTCCAATAAATAGTTTCACAATTATTTTCTAGTAGAATCTTATCTTTTGAATATAGACCTGTTGATTTTACATCAACTACAAACTTTGAATTTTTATGTTTACTTGATAAATTTCTAGCTATTAGAAGACCTATTTTATCTGAAAATATTTCATTACCATTATCATCAATAACCCCAACTCTATCTCCATCACCATCAAATCCAAAACCTATATCAGCATTATTCTCTTTAACCGCTTTTGCTATTTCATGAAGCATTTCTAGATCCTCTGGGTTTGGATTGTATTTAGGAAAATTCCAATCTAGGTTACAATCTAACTCTACTACTTCACATCCAATACCTCTTAGAATATCTGGAGCAAAAACACCTGCTGTTCCATTCCCACAAGCTACCACCGCTTTTATTTTTTTCTTAATTTTATTTTTACTAATTAAGTCATCCTTATAAATTATATCAAAATCTTTTATATGTTTTTCACTACCTTCGCCTTTTGTGAACTTTTCATTTAAAGTAATTTCTTTTAGTTCTTTCATTTCTTCAGGCGCATGAGTTAGTCCTTTTTTGATTCCCATTTTTACACCAGTCCACCCATTTTCATTATGACTTGCTGTAACCATAGCAACTGCATCTGCATCTAAATTAAATTGTGCAAAATAAACCATTGGAGATAATGACAAACCAATATCTTCTATATTACATCCTGTAGACATTAGTCCTTTTTTAAGAGCTGTTTTTATTTCCTCACTATAAGAACGATAATCATGGCCAACTATGATTCTAGGATTGTCTTTTTTGGTATGTATTTTTATCTGTGTTCCAAGCCCTCTTCCAAGATTCTCTATTCCAGATTGGTTTATATCTTTTTCATACAACCATCGGGCGTCATATTCTCTAAAGCCAAATGGGTCTATTTTTATGTTTTGATTCATTACCTATTTTCTTACTCTTTTTTTGTTAATTTCTTGCAAAAAAATTTATTTTTTTATTGATTATTATTTTGTCGCGTTCTATAAATGTTCTATTGTACAAATGTTTATATAGTATATTTACTGTAAACGCCTACAACATATAGTTGTTTTCGTACTAATAACAAAATATAATTAAAATTTATGAATAAGATTCTTTCTCAAGCCCTCAAAAAAGCTGTCTCTGAATATAGCCCAGAAGTTAAGGAGGTTTCTAAGATAAATAAGCCTGATCTTTTCTCATTAAATAATGAAACAGAACTATTTCAAAATGACAAAGGCATCATAATTAAAATTGATCGTTCGAAAGATGCAAATCTTACAGACTTTGGTAAAGCAACTTTAAAAGATAGATACTTAGGTTTAAACGAATCTTATCAAGATTTATTTGCACGAGTAGCAAGCACATATGCAGATGATAATTTACACGCACAAAGAATTTATAATTACATAAGTAACCTTTGGTTTATGCCAGCTACACCAGTTTTATCAAATGGCGGTACAAAAAGAGGATTACCTATTTCATGTTTTTTAAATGAGGCATCTGATAGCTTAGGAGGCATTCTTGATTTATGGAGTGAGAATGTTTGGTTAGCAGCAAAGGGCGGAGGAATTGGAAGTTACTGGGGTAACTTAAGATCTATTGGTGAAAAAATAGGAAGAGTTGGAAAAACTTCTGGAATAATTCCTTTCATAAAGGTTATGGATTCTTTGACTATGGCTATCAGTCAAGGATCATTAAGAAGAGGTTCTGCAGCATGTTATCTTCCAATTGATCATCCTGAGATAGAAGAGTTTATTGAAATGAGAAGACCAACGGGCGGTGATCCAAATAGAAAAGCATTAAATTTACATCATGGTGTTTTAGTTTCTGATGCGTTTATGAGAGCTGTAGAAACTGATGAGCAGTGGGCATTGAAGAGTCCAGCAGATGGTAGTGTTCAACAAACTATTTCTGCAAGAAATTTATGGATAAGATTATTAACTGCAAGAATTGAAACTGGTGAGCCATATATAATTTATATTGATACTGTTAACAGACAAATTCCTCAACATCATAAGTTAGCAAATCTAACAGTTAAAACTTCTAATTTATGTAGCGAAATAACTTTACCAACAGGAATTGATAAAGATGGAAGAGACAGAACTGCAGTATGTTGTTTATCTTCATTAAATTTAGAAAAATATGATGAGTGGAAAGATGATCCAGACATGATTAGTGATGTGATGAGATTTTTAGATAATGTTTTATCTGATTTTATTAATAAAGCACCAGATCAATTTAAAGATGCGAAATATTCAGCCGAAAGAGAAAGAAGTGTTGGATTAGGTGTAATGGGCTTTCATTCATTTTTACAAAAAAATAGAATTCCACTTGAGTCCGTGATGGCAAAGTCATGGAATAAAAAAATATTTAAAAATATTCACGAAAAAGTTAATCAAGCTTCTAAAGATTTGGCTGAAGAAAGAGGTGCTTGTCCAGATGCGGCAGAATATGGCTATAAGGAAAGATTTTCAAACAAAACAGCAATAGCTCCAACAGCTTCTATTTCAATTATTTGTGGTGGAGCATCTCCAGGAGTAGAGCCTGTTGCTGCAAACAGTTACACACACAAAACTCTTTCAGGATCTTTTAATGTAAGAAATAGATATTTAGAAGAAATATTACAAAATCATGGTAAAAATGATGATGAAACATGGTCTACAATCACTACTAATCAAGGATCTGTTAATCATCTAGATTTCCTAACTGATCTAGAAAAAGACGTATTTAAAACTGCATTTGAGCTGAACCAAAATTGGATAATTGAATTAAGTGGTGATAGAACGCCATTTATTTCACAGGCACAGTCAGTAAATCTATTTTTACCAGCAGATGTTCACAAAAAAGAATTGCACAAAATTCATTTTGATGCTTGGAAAAAAGGCTTAAAGAGTCTTTACTACTGTAGATCAAAATCAATTCAAAGAGCTGAAAATATTAATGATGCTAAATCAACTGATATTACAGCAAATGTTTATAAATCTAAAAATCAACAATCAAACGAGCAGCCAGAGTATGAGGAGTGTTTATCATGTCAGTAGCAGAAAAAATTAATAAAGAGATTATTCAACCAAAAAAAATGGGTCTATTAGTAGAGAACCCAGTGTATAAGCCTTTTAGATATCCATGGTGTTATGATGCATGGCTAACTCAGCAAAGAATTCATTGGTTGCCAGAAGAAGTCCCTTTAGGAGACGATGTTAGAGATTGGCAAAAAAATTTATCGCAACCAGAAAAAAATTTATTAACACAAATTTTTAGATTTTTTACTCAAGCAGATGTAGAAGTTAATAATTGTTATTTAAGGCATTACACAACTGTATTTAAACCGACAGAGGTATTAATGATGATGACCGCATTTGCTGCGATGGAAACAGTCCATGTGGCTGCTTATTCTCATCTTTTAGATACAATTGGTATGCCGGAATCAGAATATTCAGCTTTTATGAAATATAAAGAGATGAAAGACAAGTATGATTATATGCAGGGTTTCAATGTAAATTCTAAGGAGGATATTGCAAAAACAGTGGCAGTGTTTAGTGCATTTACAGAAGGATTACAATTGTTTGCAAGTTTTGCTATTTTATTGAATTTTCCAAGACACAATAAAATGAAAGGAATGGGACAGATAGTTACTTGGTCTGTAAGAGATGAAACACTTCATTGTAATTCTATGATCAGAATTTTTAAGGAGTTTATAAAAGAAAATCCTGAAATCTGGACACCAAAACTTAAAAAAGAACTTTATGAAGCTTGTAGAATAATTGTTGAACATGAAGACGCCTTTATTGATCTGGCTTTTGAAATGGGTCCAATGGAAGGTTTAACCGCTCAAGAAGTTAAAGATTATATTAGGTTCATTGCGAATAGAAGACTTATTCAATTAGGATTAGAACCAATTTATGATGTTCAAAAAAATCCACTAACTTGGTTGGATACAATGCTTAATGCTGTAGAGCATATGAATTTCTTTGAAGGTCGTGCAACAGAATATTCTAAAGCATCAACTCAAGGTACATGGGCAGAAGCATTTAGTTAAGCTATTTGATTAAAAAAATTAAATATATTTTAATATTTTTGATTTTATCAAATTGTAATTCAATTTCAGGAACTACAGACGGTTTGAAAAAAATGAGCGAAGGTGCTGGTACAGTAAGTGAGGGTGTTTATAAAGCTGGACAAGGTTTAGTAACGATTACTCAAGGTCTTGGTCCTATAAGCAATGGAATGTATAAAGATGTAGTGCGATTTGCACAATTCTTGTTAAGAAATTAATTATCTTTGATTTAACTGCATCACTTTTCGGTGCCTGCTACCTTTGTAACTAGCTAAAGGTCTAATAAGTTTGTTAGCAGCATGTTGTTCCATTATGTGAGCAGACCAACCTGTTATTCTTGAAATTACAAATATTGGAGTAAAAAAATCAGTATCAAAACCCATTAGGTGGTAAGTAGGTCCAGTTGGGTAGTCTACATTGGGGTGTATATTTTTTTCTCTAATCATTACTTTTTCAACAATATCGTAGATTTTTTCAAATTTTTTATCTTTCTTAAGTTTAGCAACTTTACCAAAGTACTTTCTCATAGTTGGAACTCTGGAATCACCCGATTTATAAACTCTATGACCAAATCCCATAACCACTTCTTTGTTTTTAAGCGCATTATTTATCCATTTTAGTGCATTTTCTGGTTTTTTAATTTTATTCATCATATGCATCACTTCTTCATTAGCTCCACCATGAAGAGGCCCTTTTAAACTTGCGATCGCACCTGTAATTGCCCCGTGTATATCAGATAGACTACTTGTAATTGTTCGTGCTGTAAAAGTTGAAACATTAAAACTATGTTCAGCGTATAAAATTAAAGATACATCAAAAGCTTTAACTATTTCCTTTTGGGGAACCTTTCCAAAACACATATAGAAAAAGTTTTCAGCAAAAGTTAAGTTTTTCTTTGGCTTAATAATTTTCTTTCCTTTTCTAATTCTATAAAAGGCTGCCAATGCGGTTGGAGTTTTTGAAAAAATTCTTAATGCCTTTCTCATGTTTGCCTCAGAGGAAGAGTCAGTAGTTTCCTTATCTTCAAGTCCCATAACACTGACTGCAGTTCTAGCGACATCCATAGGATGAGATCTTTTTGGCATATGTTTTATTATTTCATATAAATTTTTTGTAAGCTCTCTATTATTTCTCTCTTCTTTTTCAAAATTTTTAAGTTCTATTGAATTGGGAAGATCTTTATTTAAAATCAAATAAGCAACTTCTTCAAACCTACAATATTCACATAAATCTTGAGCAGCATATCCTCTATAAGTAAGAGAGTTTATTTCAGGCATTACTTTTGAGACTTCAGTTTCATCAACAACTATACCTAGTAAGCCTTTTTTAATATCATCACTCATTATTCATGTCCTTCCGTACTAAAATTATAAATTTTTTCATCTAAAGAATTATATTTTTCGTAGTCAACTAATTCATAAAGTCTTCTTCTAGTTTGCATTTTATCTATAATATTGTTCTGGTGTCCATTTGCATAAATGTCTCTCAATCCATCTTCCACATTTTTCATAGCTAATCTCTGTGTAGTTACTGGATAAATCACAATATTGTATCCAAAATTTTCTAATTCTTTGTAATTAAATAATTTCGATTTACCAAATTCAGTCATATTTGCTAATAAATAACCAGTTAATTCTTTACGTACTTTTTCAAAATCTTTTTCATCTTGAAGAGCTTCTGGGAATATAATTTCTGCTCCAGCATCAATATAGGCCTTACATCTTTCAATCATTTTATCAATTCCCTCAACACTTTTTGCATCTGAACGTGCGATAATTTTAAAATTTTGATCTTTTTTTGCTGCAACACATTCTTTTATTTTTTTAACCATAGCGTTAGTTGAAATAAGTTCTTTATTATCAAGATGCCCACATCTTTTTCTTTCAATTTGATCCTCTAAATGAACACCTGTTATTCCAAACTCTTCAAATGTTTCGATAGTTTCTTTACAAGATTTAAATCCTGTATCGATATCAACTATTGTTGGTAGATTTGTTACCCTAGAAATTAAATAAGATCTTGTACTAACATCTTGTAGAGTTGTTAAGCCAATATCAGGAAAACCAAGATCATTAGCCATCACTCCACCAGATACATAAACTGCATCATATCCAATTTCTTCTATTAATTTTGCAGTAAGAGGATTGTACGCACCTGGAACTCTTAATATTTTATTTGATTTTAATTTTTGATCAAAATCTAATCTTTTTTGACTTGGTTCTTTTTCCACAAAATGCATTAAAAAATTCCTTTTTTATTATTTCTTTTTAATTTTCTTTTGTTTACCTCAATATTTAATTTATGAAGATGTCCTGATTTTAAATTTTTTAAATTTTGTACTGTTTTTAAAAAACGATCACTCTCTTTTTTATCTAAAATACCATCGGTTAAAGTTAAAAATTTATTTATATAATTTTGTCTTTTGAATGGTCTAGCCCCATATGGATGCGCGTCTGCTCTATCTAGTTCTTCTGTTATTTTTTTTCCGTTATTAAGTGTTACAACTACTTTAGCACCAAATGATTTATTCTTAGGGTTTGGATCATGATATTTTTTTGTCCATTTCTTATCTTCATAAGTTTTTATTGATCTCCAAATTTTAATTGTGCTTTTTCTATTAGCTCTAGCTTTCGTATATGATTTGACGTGATGCCAATCTCCGTCTTCTAATGCTACAGCAAATATGTACATTATAGAATGATCCAGTGTCTCTCTACTAGCGTCAGGATCCATTTTTTGAGGATCATTAGCACCTGTCCCAATAACATAATGAGTGTGGTGGCTTGTAAAAATATCAATTTTTTTAATTAGTTTTAAATTAGGGATTTTTGTTTTTAATTTTTTAGCTAGATCTATTAATGCTTGCGATTGATATTCTGCAGAATATTCTTTTGTATATGTCTCCAAGATAGCTTTTTTACTTTCACCTTTTTTTGGCAATGGGACTTTATATTTAGCTTTTTTACCATCTAATATTCTTGCTATTACACTATCCTCACCTTCGTATATTGGACTTGGAGCACCTTCGCCTCTCATAGCTCTATCCACAGCTTCTATTGCAAGTTTACCTGCATGAGCAGGAGCATAAGCTTTCCAACTTGAAATTTCTCCTTTTCTAGATTGTCTTGTAGATATTGTTGTATGTAATGCCTGTTGAACAGCTTGATATATTGTTTCAGTATTTAATTTTAACATAGTTCCTAATCCAGCAGCTACACTAGGACCCAAATGAGCTATGTGATCTACCTTATGCTTATGTAAACAAATACCCTTAACTAAATTTACCTGAACTTCGTATGCAGTAATTATTCCTCTTAATAAATCCAATCCACTTTTTTTATTTTGTTGAGCAACACTAATAATGGGAGGGATATTGTCACCTGGATGACTATAATCAGCAGCTAAAAAAGTATCATGAAAATCCAATTCCCTCACAGCAGTTCCGTTTGACCATGCAGCCCATTCACAATCAAATTTTAATTTTGAATTAACTCCAAATAACGTTGCACCATTTTTTCTAGTGTGTCTTAAAGCCATTTCCCTTGATGAAATTACTGGTTTTCTATTTAATGAAGCGATAGCAACTGATGAGTTATCAATTATTCTATTGATAACCATCTCAATAGCATCTTTGTTTAATTTAGCATTATCGCTAGCTATTTCAGCTATTTTCCAGGCAAGCTGTTTCTTCTTTGGAAGATCAATATTTGACGGATATACTTTTACTGTATGTAATAACAAAATAACTCCTAATATGTGATTTTGTTTTAATAGTAATAATAAATTAATCAATATTAAAGATATTCAGATATTATTTTCTCAATACCTACAAAGTCTTTTATTATATGATTATGATAAATTTCTTCTGATCTTTTTTCTGTATATCCATATTTTAGTAATATTATTGGAATTTCAGCAGCCTTAGCAGCATTAGCATCTGTCTCGCTGTCACCAATCATAATCGATTTATTTTTATCGCCATCTAAAATTTCTATTGTCGTTGTTAAATGTCGAGGGTCTGGTTTGCAATATTCAAAAGTATTATATCCTGCAACATATTCAAAATAATCATAAATTCCAATTTTTTTTAAAAGATCAACCGCTAAGTGTTCAGTTTTATTTGTGCATACTGCCATAGAAATATTTTCATTTTTACACCAATTTAAAAATTCCTTTACGCCATTAATTAATTTACTTTCATTTAAAATATTTTTTCCATAATAAGAAAGAAATTCGTCAGTCATTTCGTTTTTAATTTTTTCATCAAACCACCTCCATTGACCATTAGCTTTCGCCATCATAGCTTTTGCTCCTTTGCCAACAGCATTTTTTAATTCTTCTAAAGTTTTTGTAGGATAACCAAATTTTTTCATTACATGGTTATGCGCACGTATTAAATCTGGGGCCGTATCTACCAATGTGCCGTCTAAATCAAATAAAATTGTAAATTTTTGTTCCATTATTAAAGTATTTTAAAGAAATAAATTGTGAATTAATCAAACAATATACTTAATATAAATAAGATCAAAATGAAAGACTCAAGTCAAAAAAAACTTAGAGAGAAATTTATAAAATCAGGGGTTAAGATGATTGGTCCTGAAACTATTTTTTTTTCAAAAGATACTAAGATCGGAAAGAAAGTAACTATAGAACCTTTTGTCGTGATCGGTTCTAAGGTTAAAATTGGAAACAATGTAATTATAAAATCTTTTTCACATTTAGAGTCTTGTAAAATTGAAAATAAAGTTGAGATTGGTCCATATGCTAGAATAAGACCCAATACAATTTTAAAAGAAGGATCCAGAGTAGGTAATTTTGTCGAAATTAAAAAAAGCACTTTAGGAAATAAATCTAAAGTAAATCATTTGTCTTATGTAGGAGATACTCTAATTGGAAAATCAGTAAATATAGGAGCAGGCACTATTACTTGTAATTATGATGGCGTAAATAAAAATAAAACTAAAATCAAAGACAAAGTGTTTATAGGCTCAAATTCTTCATTGGTTGCTCCAATTACTGTAAACAAAGATAGTATTGTTGGAGCTGGCTCGGTGATTACAAAGAATGTTAGAGCAAAATCTTTAGCATTAACAAGATCTCCACAATTGGAAGTTAAAAATTATAAAAGAAAGAAAAAATAATTTATGTGTGGAATTATCGGAATATCTAGCAACAAACCTGTTTCTGCAAATATAATTAATTCATTAAAAAAATTAGAATATAGAGGATATGACTCAGCAGGTATAGCTACTCTTTCAGATGGTGAAATCAATGAAGTAAAATCAGAGGGTCGAGTAGATAATTTAGAAAATAATTTTGATTTAAAAAACTTAAGAGGAAATATTGGTATAGGGCATGTAAGATGGGCAACTCACGGAATTCCAAATAGCTTAAATGCACATCCTCATTCTTCTCACAACGTATCAGTAGTTCACAATGGAATTATTGAAAACTCAACAATATTAAAAAAACATTTAATTAACAAAGGCCATAACTTTAAATCTCAGACAGATACAGAAGTAATTGTTCATTTAATAACAGAGCATTTAAAGACTTTAAAATTGGAAGAAGCTATCACAAAAACGTTAAAACAACTTCATGGTAGTTTTGCACTTGGAATTGTATTCAAGGATATGCCAGATTTAATTATTGGTGCTAGAAGAGGGTCACCTCTTGCTGTAGGTTATGGTCCAAATGAAAATTATCTAGGTTCAGACTCTTACGCTTTGAAATCAATGACGAATAAAATCACATACCTTGATGATGGTGAATTTTGCATTGTTAAAAAAGATCAGGTTCTTTTTTTTAATGAAGATGGAAAGAAAGTTAATAAAAAGATATTAGAATTATCATCTAATGAAGCAAGTTATGATAAAGGTGATTTTAAACATTTTATGGCGAAAGAAATTGAGGAGCAGCCAACAACAATTAAAACAGGCATTAAAGAATATATAGATAATATTAACAAAGAGATAAATATTTTTAATTTTCCATGGAAAATAGAAGAAATTAGCTCAATAACTTTAATAGGATGTGGAACTGCATACCATTCTTGTTTGATGGCAAAATATTGGTTTGAAGAACTCACAACTTTAGATATTAGCATAGACATAGCATCAGAATTTAGATACAGAAAAAATAGGTTCAAAAAAGATACTTTATATGTCTTTGTTTCACAATCAGGAGAAACAGCAGATACTTATGCGGCCTTAGATCTTTGTAATAAAAATAATATGAAGACATGTGCGGTAGTCAATGTAATTGAAAGCTCAATTGCAAGAGACTCTAAATTTGTTTTACCAATTCATTGTGGCCCTGAAATTGGTGTAGCATCTACAAAAGCATTTTTAGGTCAAATACTTGTTTTGTATATTTTGACTTTAAAACTTGGATTATTGAGAAAAGAAATTAAAAAAAAAGAATTTCAAGAAAAAATTAAAGATTTAAATGATTTACCAAAATTAATAGAAAAAACTTTATTACATGATAATGATATCCAAGCTATATCCTCAACATTTAATGAAGCGAAGGGCTCAATGTTTTTAGGAAGAGGTTATTCATATCCAATAGCCTTAGAAGGTGCATTAAAACTTAAAGAACTTTCATATGTTCATGCTGAAGGATATCCAGCAGGTGAAATGAAACATGGGCCATTAGCTTTAATTGAAGAGGGGATGCCAGTAGTAATTTTAGCACCTAGAGATAATTATTATAAAAAAACAATTTCTAACATGCAGGAAGTTATAGCTAGAGGAGCAAAGGTATTATTAATAACTAATAAAAGTAAAAATGAGGTTGTTTCAGAAAATATTTGGGAAACTATTGAAGTTGAAAATACAAATGATGACTTATTTCCATTCCTTTTGACTATTCCACTTCAAAAACTTGCGTATTACTCTGCTCTTAAAAAAGGTCATGATATTGATAAGCCTAGAAATTTGGCTAAATCTGTCACTGTTGAATAAAGTTCAAACTCTGTTAAAACACTTTCAGGTTGAATATGAAAAATTGGAAAAAAAATAGTTGGAGAAAATATCCAGTAAAACACATTCCTGATTATAAAGATAAAAAAGAACTGGATAAGGTTTTAGATAAGATTGAAACATTTCCTCCATTAGTCTTTGCAGGAGAAACAAGACATCTTAAAAGTCAGTTAGCCGATGTTGTAGATGGAAAAGCATTTTTACTTCAAGGTGGAGACTGTGCTGAAAGCTTTGCGGAATTTAATCCAGATAATATAAGAGATACATTTAAACTAATGTTGCAAATGTCATTAGTTTTAACTTACTCAGCTTCATTGCCAGTAGTAAAAGTTGGAAGAATAGCCGGACAATTTTCAAAACCTAGAAGCGCTCCTACAGAAACAAAAGATGGAGTAGAGCTACCAAGCTATCTAGGTGACAATATTAATGGTATGGAATTTAATGAAAAAGCGAGAATTCCAGATCCAAAAAGGTTGTTTAAGGCTTATTCTCAATCTGCAGCAACTTTAAATTTAATCAGAGCTTTTTGCCATGGTGGGTTTGCAGATCTCAAGAATGTTCATAATTGGAATTTAGGTTTCATAAAAAATTCACCTGAATTAAAAAGATTTAAAGATTTAGAAGATAGAATAGCTGACGCTCTAGCATTTATGGAGGCTTGTGGAATTAATTCAGATTTTAATAGAAGATTAAAAACAGTCAACTTTTGGACTTCTCACGAAGCTCTTTTGCTTCCGTTCGAGGAAAGAATGACACGAGTAGACTCCACAACAGGAGAAAATCATGACACTTCAGCTCATTTTGTGTGGATTGGAGATAGAACGAGACAATTAGATGGAGGTCACGTTGAGTTTTGTAGAGGAATAGAAAATCCAATTGGAATTAAATGTGGACCAACTTTAAAAGCTGATAATTTAATAAATTTGTGTAACAGAATTAATCCAAAAAATGAAAAAGGTAAAATTACTTTGATCTCAAGATTTGGGGCAGATAATGTTTCAAAACATTTACCTAAACTTATTAGAGCAATTAAAAAAGAAGGATTAAATGTAATTTGGTCATGTGATCCATGCCATGGAAATACAATTCAAGCTGCGACAGGATTTAAAACAAGACCATTTAACAGCGTGTTAAAAGAAGTTAAAAATGTTTTTGCATGTCACCAAAGCGAAGGAAGTTACGCTGGTGGTTTACATATAGAATTAACAGGTCAAGATGTAACAGAGTGTATTGGTGGAGCACAAAAGATATCAGAAAAAGACTTATCATCAAGATATCACACGCATTGTGACCCAAGACTAAATGCAAACCAAGCTCTAGAATTAGCTTTCTTGATTTCAGATGAGATTAAAAAGAATAGCTCTTATTCTAAAAACGCAGATAGAGCGGCATCTTAAGACATTGTAAAATTTTAAATATTTAATACTTTAAAAATCATGAACGCTTCAGAAAAAGTAAATTTTATTTCTAATTGGATTAAAGATTATGTAAATAATATGCCAAGTAAGGCAGATTCATTGGTTATAGGAATTTCTGGTGGAATAGATTCGTCAGTTTCTAGTACATTAAGCGCAATGACAGGTTTAAAAACTATTGTTTTGTCAATGCCAATCAAACAAAAATCACATCAACATGATTTAAGTCTAAAGCATCAAGAGTGGTTAGTTAAAAATTTTAAAAATGTTGAGGCACATACTATCAATTTAGATGAGTTATTTTTGGCGTTTAGTTCTAGTTTATCAAATTTTAATAATGAACATGGGATGGCGAATTCTAGAGCTAGATTGAGAATGACAACGCTTTATCAAGTTGCTGCAGCGAATAAAGCAATAGTAGTTGGAACCGGAAATAAAGTTGAAGATTTTGGTGTTGGGTTTTACACAAAATACGGAGATGGTGGTGTAGATATATCTCCCATAGCTGATTGTAATAAAACTGAAGTTTGGGAGCTTGGAAAAGAACTTGGAATTTTAAAAGAAATTATAGATGCAGCCCCTACGGATGGACTATGGGACGATGGAAGAACTGATGAAGGTCAACTTGGACTAAAATATGAAGAATTAGAAGAAGCTATGGATAATCCTAATTCAGCTAATCGAGCTAAATACGAAACTATTAGAAAACAAAATTTGCATAAAATGGAGCCAATTCCTGTATGCAAAATTCCAAATTAATCAAATAGATTCACAAATCTATATTTTAAGTATATTTCTAAAATAATGAGTAAAGATATTTTTTTAACAAACAATTTAACAAATAAAAAAGAGAAGTTTGTTCCGCTAGATAGAAGTAACATTAGAATGTATGTGTGTGGTCCAACTGTTTATAATGATCCCCATATTGGGAATGCAAGGCCAATAGTTGTATTTGATATTCTATTTAAAATTTTTAAAAAAAATTATCCTAAAGTTACTTATGTGCGAAATATTACAGATGTAGATGATAAAATTATAAAATCTTCAAAAGAAAATAATATTTCAATTTCAGAATTAACAAGAAAAGTAACCAAAAGTTTTAGTGAAGATTGTTATTACTTAAATTGTGAAGAACCAACCCATCAACCTAAAGCGACAGAAAATATAGATTTGATGATTGAAATGATTTCTGAATTAATAAAAAAAGGATTTGCTTATGAAAATAATAAGCATGTTTATTTTGAGGTTAAAAAATTCAAGGATTATGGTCAGCTATCAAATAAAAAATTAGATGAACTCATCGCTGGATCAAGAGTAGAGGTCAGTGAAAATAAAAAAAATTCAGAAGATTTTGTTTTATGGAAACCTTCAGATGTTGATGAACCATCATGGGAGTCTCCATGGGGAAAAGGAAGACCAGGATGGCATCTAGAGTGTTCTGCAATGTCAAAGAAATTTTTAGGAGATGAGTTTGATGTTCATGGTGGTGGTATAGATTTGTTATTTCCTCATCATGAAAATGAAATAGCTCAATCAAGATGCGCAAATGATACAAAAATATTTGCAAAATTTTGGATGCATAACGCATTCATCACTATGTCTAATGAAAAGATGGCTAAGTCTCAGGGTAATATTTTAAAAATAAAAGATTTTAGAAACAAGATAAGTGGTCAAGTTTTAAGGTTAGCTTTATTAAGTGCGCATTACAAACAACCATTAGATTGGAATGATAAACTTCTGGAAGAGTGTCAAAACACGATAAATAAATGGTACAATTCATATTTAGATATTGAAAATAATTCTAAGGTTTCTGATGAAATTCTTCAGCCACTTTATGATGATTTAAATACTCCTGGATATATTGCTAATTTACATCAATTATATGACAAAGCTCAAAAAGGTAACGATGAAGATAAATCTTTATTTGTTTCTGCTTGTCAATTTGTAGGACTATTAAATGAAAGTAAAGAGAATTGGCTTAAATTTAAAATTAGCAAAGCTTTAATTTCTGAAGAAGAAATTTTACAAAAAATTCAGGAAAGAAATAAGGCTAGAGAGAACAAAAATTACGAAGAAGCTGATAAAATTAGAAAAGAGCTTTTTGATAAAGGTGTTTTAATAGAAGATAAAGATGGTAAAACGACTTGGAAATTTAAATGAGTAAGGATCAACTTTATATATTTGACACAACACTGCGTGATGGAGCACAAACCCAAGGTGTAGATTTTTCAATTGATGATAAGGAAAAAATTTCATCAGCTTTAGATAAATTGGGTGTGGATTATGTTGAAGGAGGTTGGCCAGGTGCAAATCCAACGGATACGGAGTTTTTCAATAAGGATCATAATTTTAAAACAACGAAATTAACTGCATTTGGAATGACTAAAAAATCTGAACACAGCGCAGAAAATGACCCCATGCTCTCATCAATAATAAATTCAAAAAGTACTTCTGTTTGCTTGTTTGGCAAATCATGGGATTTTCAAGTGGATGTCGCATTAGGAATAAGCAATGAACAGAATTTAATGAATATAAGTGAAAGCACAAAACATATCGTTAAATCTGGAAAAGAGTTCATGTTTGACGCTGAACATTTTTTTGATGGATATAAAGCTAATCCAGAATATGCAATGTCATGTTTAAAAGCTGCTTTTGATAATGGTGCTAGATGGATTGTTTTATGTGATACTAACGGCGGTACACTTCCACATGAGATAACAGAAATTGTATCTAAAGTAAGCAAGCAAATCCCTGAAAAAAATTTAGGAATACACGCTCATAATGATACCGAAAATGCTGTGGCTAACAGTCTTGCAGCAGTTCAAGCAGGTGTTAGACAAGTCCAGGGCACAATTAATGGTTTGGGAGAAAGATGTGGAAATGCTAATTTAATGTCATTAATTCCCTCATTTTTTTTAAAGAAAGATTTTTCAGATAAGTTTGAACTAAGTATTAAAAGAGAAAATTTGAAAAACTTAACTCAATGCTCAAGATTATTAGATGAGATATTAAATAGAAAACCCAATAAACATTTACCTTATGTTGGAGCTTCTGCTTTTTCTCACAAGGGCGGAATGCATGTTTCAGCTGTTCAAAAAAATCCTAAAACCTATGAGCACATAAACCCAGAAGAAGTTGGAAACTCTAGAAATATAGTTGTTTCAGATCAATCAGGACAATCCAATATAATGTCGAGATTGAATTCAATAGGAATAAAAGTTGAGAAAAGTGATCCAAAAATTAAAAAACTTTTAGATGAAGTGAAAGATCGAGAGTTTATTGGTTATAGTTACGATGGCGCTGACGCATCCTTTGAGTTGTTAGCTCGTAGATTAATGGGGGAGATACCAAGATATATTTCTATAAATGAATATGATGTTTCGGTAAAGAAAGATAATGCAGGAGAAATAGTTTCATATGCAAGAGCTCAGTTAGAAGTAGATGGAGACAAAATTTTGTGTGAAGGACAAGGAAATGGACCTGTTAATGCTCTAGATAATGCAATTAGAAAAAATGTTAACAAGCTTGCTAAATATTCAGAATATTTGAAAGATTTAAGACTAGTTGATTACAAAGTTAGAATTTTAAACACTGGTACAGAAGCTGTAACAAGAGTTAGTATTGAAAGCACAGATTCAAAGGGTGTTAATTGGTTTACTATTGGAGTATCACCAAATATCATTGATGCATCGTTCAAAGCTCTAGTTGATAGTCTAGATTATAAGTTGTTCAAGGATAAAGCTCCTGGAAGTTTGTAAGAATGAAAATTAAAAAATTTTCAGAAAAACCATCTGATCTTAAAAATAGATTAGGGGCGAAACCAATAGTTTGTTATCCAAATACGAATATTGAGGATGAAAATTTAAGAATTTTACATTCTGTTCGACAGCGCTTAGTTAAAAAAGAGGAAGTTATAATACCTCCAAGAGATGCAAAAACTTTTGAAGTTAAATTTGGTGAGTTTTTTAGAATTGAAAGTTTAGAGGGACCTCAAGTAGGGGATTTAAATTTATTTAATTTAAATAATTTGGAGGAAAAATTTTACTCAGGTAAAACAAGAGCTCTCTATGGAACCCATCTTTCTGTTGGAGATAAAATGTTTAGTAGTCTTCCGTATCTTAGATCTTTAGCTACAATAACCTGGGACACTTTGGATTGGTATGGTTATGATAAAGATGGAGGGTCGGTTCATGATGTAATTGGTACAAGATGTGATCCTTATACATCTAAACTTTTGAGCGATAATGATTATCACTATTGCTGCCACTCAAATTTAACAAGAGCTTTAGTTAAAGAAAAAAATGTTCAATTAGACCATGCAGAAAAAATAGTTCATGATGTATTAAATGTTTTTATGTTAACTGGATTTACCAATGATACTAAACAATATTTTATGAAAGCAAGTCCTGTAAGACCTGGTGATTATTTAGAGTTTTTTGCTGAAACAGATTTGTTAGGTGCTCTCTCGGCTTGTCCAGGAGGTGATTGTGGATCTGAACATTCATCTGATTTAGCAAAATGTTATCCATTAAAAGTTTCTATTTGGACAGTAGATCCTAAATATTTAAATGATATCAAACCATCAACCATTTCTAGTTATAACAGAAATCATGGCATAGATTAATGTCTGTTAACAATATTTCTTTCATTTTGCATAAACCTCAACTCTCAGAAAATATTGGAGCATGCGCAAGGGGAATAAAAAATTTTAATTTTAATAAACTTATTGTTGTTGATCCTAAGCCAATATTTCCTAATGATAAAATTTTTGCAACTTCAGTAGGAGCAAAAAATATAATTAATAAAGCAAAGAATTTTGAAAATTTAGAAATATCTTTAAAAAATATTGATATTGTAATTGCAACATCAGCACGATTTAGAAATAAAAATATTAAACATATCCAATTAGAAGATTTAAAAAAAATTAATTATAAAAAGAAAATAGCTTTTTTATTTGGTTCAGAAGCATCTGGTTTATCAAACAATGAAATAAGCTATGCAAATTATACTCTACAAATTCCTACTAATCCTGATTTTAAATCATTAAATCTGTCTCACAGCTTAATAATAATTGCACAATATGTATCAAGCATAATTAATTTAAAAGCATCTTCTTTTAAGAAATCAAATAAAGTTAAATCAGCATCTAAAAAGGAGATAGTTGCCATGGCAAATCTATGTATTAAGAATCTTGAACAAATTAATTTCTTTAAATCAAAAGAGAAGAAACCAATAATGTTAGAAAATTTGAGAAATATTTTTTATAGGATGGAATTATCAACTAAAGAAATACGTATTTTATCAGGTGTATTTGCAAGTTTAGGTAAAAAACGTTGATTGACAAAATCATGAGTAAGTTTATAAAGCCCACTATTAAATGACAAAAAGATTAAACTCTAAACATAAAGTAGACAGAAGATTAAAAGTTAACCTTTGGGGAAGACCCAAGAGTCCATTCAATAAAAGAGCTTATGGTCCAGGTCAACATGGGCAAACTAAAACATCAAAACCCTCTGATTATGGAATACAGCTACAGGCGAAACAAAAATTAAAAGCTTATTATGGCAATATTAATGAGACACAATTTAGAAATATTTATAAAAAAGCAGTAATGCTTAAAGGCGATACTGGTGAAAATTTGATTGGTCTTCTTGAAAGAAGATTAGATGCAGTTATTTATAGAGCAAAATTTGCAACAACAATTTTTTCAGCAAGACAACTAATCAATCACGGTCATGTGAGGGTAAATGGTAAAAAAGTAAATATTGGAAGCTATCTTATCAGAGAAGAAGATACAATTGAGATAAGAGATAAATCTAAACAACTTGCAATAATCGATATTGCTCTTGCAAACAAAGAAAGAGAAACTCCAGAATATATTCAAATGGATGAAAAAAATAAAAAATTAAAGTTTGTGAGAGTTCCAAAGTTTGAAGAAGTTCCTTATCCTATTGTTATGGAACCTAACTTAGTAATTGAATACTATTCTAGATAATTAGCTTTTAGCTTTAAAATTTATATTTTTGTTTTCAAAAAGTTTTATCAATTCACCACTTTCATACATTTCTTTAACAATGTCACATCCACCTATAAATTCATTTTTAACATAAAGTTGAGGGATAGTTGGCCAATCACTAAAAACTTTAATACCCTCTCTTAAATTTTGATTTTCTAAAACATTTATACCCTTGAAATTTACTTCTAGTATTTTTAAAATATTTGAAGTAGCCATTGAAAATCCACATTGTGGGGCGTCAGGTGTGCCTTTCATAAACAAACATACTTCGTTGTTTTCAATTTCATTTTTTATTAAATCATTTGTTTGTTGATCCATTTAACTCTCCTTTGTTTTAATTGCTAATGCATGTAGTTCATTACCCATTCTACCTTTTAATGAGTTGTAAACCATTTTATGTTGCTCAATTTTACTTTTTCCTGAAAATTGAGACGAGGTAACAGTAGCTGAATAATGATTTCCATCACCTGCCAAATCATGTATTTCAACAATCGCATCAGGCATTGCCTCCTTTATAAAACTCTCAATTTCTTTTAAATCCATTGCCATTATTTACCCATATAGTTATTTAACCAACTTTTATTTGAAGTTGATAATTCGTCAATTGTAACTTTTGTCTTATCGTTAATATATAGTTCATTTTCAGTAATTGTACCAAGTTCATCATAATGAACTGCATTTTTATTCAATATATCAGCTACTTTTTTAAAATCTTTTTTGTTTATTTCTATAATATATCTACTTTGATCTTCAGCAAAAAAGTATTCTATTTCATTAATTAGATATTTGGGTTTTTTAATATTTATTCCTTTTTCTCCTTTAATACACATTTTTGCTACGGCAGTAATTATACCTCCTAAAGAAACGTCATGAGCACTTTTTATTAAATTATTATCAATCAATTTGAGTAAAGTTTCTCCATTATTTTTTTCATTAAATAAATTTACTTCAGGCGGAGGTCCATTTTTTTCATCTAAAATAGTCCTTGCAAATAAACTTTGATCAATATGTCCCTCAGTTTTTCCAATAACTAAAACTAAATTATCAACTTCTTTAAACTCCATAGTGATCATTTTCTTATAATCCTTGATTAACCCAACTCCACCAATTGCAGGTGTAGGTTTAATACCTTCCTCTTTTGTTTGGTTATAGAAAGATACATTTCCAGAAACTACTGGGAATTTTAAATAATCACTTGCTTCACCAATACCTTGAACACATTCAACAAACTCACCCATGTTTTCTTCATTTTCAGGACTGCCAAAATTTAAACAATTAGTAATAGCAATTGGTTTTGAACCAACAGATATAAGATTTCTAAAACTTTCACAAACTACTTGCTTTCCACCGGTTAAAGGATGTGCCCAACAATAAACCGCAGAAGAATCTACAGAGGCAGCTATAGCTTTATCTGTACCATGAACTCTTACAACACCTGCGTCTCCTCCAGGTTTTTGTATAGTATCTCCCATTACAGTATGATCATATTGTTGCCAAATCCATTCTTTGCTACATATATTTGGATTGGCTAAAATTTTCTTTAATACATCAATAATTTTTAAATGTTTAATGTCTTCTTTTTTAATTTTATTCTTTTTAGGAAGTTTTGCTTTTTTCCATTTACGATCATACATAGGAGAGTTTTCAACTAAAGTATTAACTGGAATATCTACAACTTTTTCTTCATCAAAATAAAGTTCTATTTTTTTTGACTTAGTAGTTTTTCCAATCACTGCAAAATCTAAATTCCATTTATCAAATATTTTTTTTGCTTGCTCTTCTTTGCCGTTTTCTAAAACAATCAACATTCTTTCTTGGCTCTCAGAGAGCATAATTTCGTATGGTGTCATTTTGGTTTCTCTGCATGGTACTTTATTTAAATTGATTTCAATTCCGAGGTCTCCTTTAGATGCCATTTCAATACTTGAAGAAGTTAATCCCGCAGCACCCATATCTTGAATGGCTATAATTGAGTCTCCAGCCATTAGCTCTAAACAAGCTTCAAGTAAAAGTTTCTCAGTAAACGGATCTCCAACTTGAACTGTTGGTTTCTTTTCCTCGATTTTTTCATCAAAACTAGCTGAAGCCATACTTGCACCATGTATTCCATCTCTCCCAGTTTTAGATCCAACATAAATAACAGGCTTATTTAAGCCAGCTGCTTTAGAGTAAAAAATCTTATTTTTTTTGACCAAACCTAATGTCATAGCATTAACCAAAATATTTCCATTATAAGAGCTATCAAAACTTGTTTGGCCAGCAATTGTAGGAACACCCATACAATTTCCATAACCACCTATTCCATGAACAACACCTCTTAATAAATTTTTCGTTTTTTTATGTTGCGGTGATCCAAAATGAATAGAGTTCAAGTTAGCTATTGGTCTTGCGCCCATTGTAAACACATCTCTCATTATTCCTCCAACTCCGGTAGCAGCACCTTGATAAGGTTCAATAAATGAAGGGTGATTGTGACTTTCTATTTTAAAAACAATTGCATCATTATCCTCAATATCAATAACCCCAGCATTTTCTCCAGGACCTTGAATAACTTTCTTTCCTTTAGTGGGAAGCTTTTTCAAATGTAACTTTGATGATTTGTAAGAACAATGCTCATTCCACATTGCAGAAAAAATTCCTAGTTCAGTAATGTTTGGAGTTCTTTTTAGTAACTCACAAATTTTAGCGTATTCATCTTTTTTTAAACCGTGATCAACTGCAACTTGTTCGTTTACAATCATTTTAAGTTATTAATTAAGTTTTTAAAAAATAATGATCCATCGTCACCTGATAAACATTTATCAATCATTCTTTCAGGGTGAGGCATCATTCCTAGAACATTTTTTTCTCTATTAAATATACCAGCAATATTTTTTATAGATCCATTGGGATTAAATTCATCTTCTATTTTTCCATTTTCATCACAATACTTAATAGCTATTTGATTATTGTCCTCAATTTCTTTCAATTGATTGTCAGTACAAAAATAATTTCCTTCATTATGAGCTATATGAAATTCTAAAACTTCGCTACTAACATTTTTAAAATATTTATTTTGTTTATCGTTAATTTTTACAAAAACATTTTTACAAATAAATTCTAAATATTTGTTTCTTAGTAAAACACCTGGAACTAAACCAGTTTCAACTAATATTTGAAATCCATTACAGATACCCATAACCATACCACCTGAATTTGCAAAATTAATTACAGATTTCATTATTTTTGATTTAGACGCCATACTTCCACATCTCAAATAATCACCATATGAGAACCCACCTGGTAAAACAACTAGATCACTTTTAGGCAATTCAGTGTCAGCATGCCAAACCATTTTATTTTTAAATCCAAATTTCTTCAAAGCCACATCCATGTCTCTATCACAATTTGAACCAGGAAAAGTAATGACTGATGATTTCATTAATTACTTTGGATCAATAATTTTATAATTTTCAATTACAAGATTTGCCAAAAGTTTTTTACACATTTCTTCAACTTTTGTTTTTGCTTTGTCGTTATCAGTTTCTTTAGTGTCTATTTCAAAATATTTACCTTGCCTAACTTCATTAACATCATCAAAACCCATTCCATCAAGAGTTTGATGAATAACTTTTCCCTGGGGATCAAGTACATCTTTTTTTAAAGTTATGATTACCGAAATTTTCATTTTTTCTTTCTTTTAACTGAAGATAATTTTGTTACATTTACTGCTGAAACGTTAGATTGCTCATGTAGTATACCTAATCTTTTAGCAACCTCTGTATATGCTGGAATTAAATCGCCTAAATCTTTTCTAAATCGATCTTTATCTAATTTTTTTTCTGTAATACTGTCCCATAATCTACAAGTATCAGGACTAATTTCATCTGCTAGAATAACTTCATTTTTTCCATCAATTTTAATTCTTCCAAATTCTAATTTAAAATCGATAAGTTTAATCCCAACACCTCTAAACATACCAATCATAAAATCATTAATTCTTAAAATCATTTTTTTAACTTTATCGATTTCTGTTTTTGAGGCCCAATCAAATGCTAAAATATGTTCTTCAGATATTAATGGATCTCCAAGTTTATCATCTTTAAAGCAGTATTCAATTAGAGGTTCTTTCAAAACAGTGCCATCCTCAATACCTAATCTTTTAGTAATTGAACCTGTTGCAACATTTCTCACAATAAATTCGATCGGGATTATTTCTACAAGTTTTATAATTTGCTCACGCATATTTAGTCTTTTAACTAAATGATTTTTAATTCCTATTTGAGAGAGGTTAGAGAGTATGTGTTCTGATATTCTATTATTTAGAACACCTTTGCCTTCAATAGTAGTTTTTTTTTGATTATTGAATGCAGTCGCATCATCTTTAAAGTATTGAATAACTA
>CACEEO010000015.1 GCA_902558585.1 uncultured Pelagibacteraceae bacterium
TTCAAATAAAAATGAAATTAATATTAATATAGTAAGTTTGCAGGGTGACAAAAATATAAATAATTTATTATTTAATAAATTAAAAAATTATAAGAATGAAAAATCAGATAAAAATTATCAGGTAAAAATAATTTCAAAATATGACAAAAAAATATTAACAAAAAATACTACTGGGGACCCAACAAATTATAGGTTAATATTAGATGTAAACATAATAGCAATCATAAATGAAAATAAAATTGAAATCAATTTTGATGAGACATTTGATATGAAAAAAGGAAATACTACTTTTGAAGAGGAAACCTATGAGAAACAAATTCTTCAGAATATGATAGATTCAATTGTAAGTAAATTTGTCTCAAGATTAGCAGAAATACAATGATAGTTAAGCACTTTAATCTAAACGAAAATTCAATTGTTAAAAATAATCTATTTTTGTTTTATGGAGATAATGAAGGTTTAAAAAATGAGATAATTAAAAAAATACTTAATAATTCAAACTACTATACTTACGATGAGAAAGAAATACTGGATAATGTAAATATTTTTTTTGAAAATATATCTTCAAAATCACTTTTTGATGAAAATAAAATAATTTTAATTAAAAGATGTACTGATAAAATACTTAAGATAGTTAATAATTTATCAACTAAAAATATTAGCGACTTGGTAATAATTTTTAATTCTAGAAACTTAGAAAAAAAATCAAAATTAAGAACTTTGTTTGAAAAAGAGAAAGACTATATATGCTCACCATTTTATATGGATAACGAACAAACACTTATTAAATTATCATATAATTATCTAAAAAATGTAAACATCTCAATATCTCCAGCTAACATTAATCTTTTAATAAATAAATGTAATGGTGATAGGCAAACTTTATTGAATGAACTTAATAAAATTGAATGTTTAGGAATGTATGGAAAAAAAATAAATTCTGAAAATTTAGGGAAAATAATAAATTTAGCAGAAAACTTTCATGCAACTGAATTAGTAGACCAATGTCTGGCAAAAAATAAAAAAAAAACAATTAATATTTTAAATGAAAATAATTTTAGTCCTGAAGATTCAGTAATGATAATTAGGATATTGTTAAATAAAGCAAAAAAAATACTCCAACTATCTAATCAGTTTAAAGTAAATAAAAATATAAATTTAACAATAGATAATGCAAAACCACCCATTTTCTGGAAAGACAAAGATATCACTAAACAGCAGGTTTTTAACTGGGAACCGAAAACCCTAAAAGAAATGATTTATAAATTAAATGAGATTGAATTTCTGATTAAAAAAAATATTAATAATTCTGTAAATTTATTAACGAATTTTTTGTTAGAACAGTGTTCCTCTAAAGACTAATAATTAGTTTTGATTATATCAATAATTTTGTTCAATTGATCTAAATCTTTATACTCAAAACTTATTGTTCCCTTATTTTTTTTATTACTTTTTATATCAACATTTAATCCAATTTTATTTGAAATTGATAATTCGAGAGCAACAATATTTGTATCTTTAGTTGTTGTTGATTTTGGTTTTTTATTTTTAAAGATTTTTACAAAATTTTCAGCTTGTCTAACTGACAGTTTCTTATCTATAATTTTTGTAGCAACGAAACTAGCATTATTAAGCCCAACTAAAATTTTGGCATGACCAGGAGTTAATTTTTGAGTTTCAATTAGTTTTATTACATCTTCTGGTAAAGTTAGAAGTCTCAAAGAATTAGTTATATGACTTCTGCTTTTACCAATAAATTTTGATACTTTTTCTTGATCATAGGAAAATTCGTTGATTAATCTTTTATATCCCTGAGCTTCCTCAAGAGGGTTTAAGTCATGTCTTTGAACATTTTCTACAATCGCAAATTCCAAGGATCTGAGGTCATCAGCCTCCGTAATAACAACAGGAACATTATGAAGTCCAGCTTTTTGGGCTGCTAACCACCTTCTCTCTCCCGCAATTATTTCAAATTTAGATTTATCATCATTGGATTTTCTAACTATTATGGGCTGTATCATGCCTCTTTCTTTAATAGAATTTGTCAAATCTTCTAAATTAGATTCATCAAAAATTTTTCTTGGTTGATATTTATTAGGTACTAAATCACTTATAGATATCTGGTTCTTTTGGGTAGATACTTTTGTTTCACCAATCAATGAAGATAGTCCCCTACCTAATCCTTTTTTAATTTTATCCATTAAGCTGCACTTCCTATCGTTGCCTCTTGATTCATAAACTCATCAGTAAAACTGAAATATGATTTACTACCAGGACAGGTTTTGTCATAAATAAGTACGGGCATTCCATGTGATGGAGCTTCTGACAATCTAACATTCCTTGGTATCACCGTCGAATAAACTTTTTGATTAAAATAATCTCTGGCTTCTTTCTCAACTTGCGAAGACAACTTATTTCTTTTGTCATACATAGTTAAAAGTATCCCCCTAATTTTTAAATCTGGATTTAAGCTTACTTTTATTCTTTCTATTGTTTTCATGAGCTGTGTTAAACCCTCCAAAGCAAAAAATTCTGTCTGTAGAGGTACCAATAACGAATTTGAGCATACTAGTGCCATTACTGTTAGTAGACTCAAAGAAGGTGGACAATCAATTAGTACATAATCATAAGATCCTCTAGAATTGTTTAAATATAGGGCTAATTTAGTCCTTAATATAAATGCTCTATTACTATCATCAGCTGTCTCTACCTCCAGGCCTGAGAGGTCCACATTAGAAGTTATGATGTCTAAATTATCAAACTGTGTTTTCTTAATTACTGTTTCAATATCCTTAGTTCCATTCAATACACCATAAATTGTATCACTTGAGCTGTCCATATTCGATAATCCAAGTCCTGTTGTTGCATTTCCTTGAGGGTCTAGATCTATTACTAAAATTTTTTTATTAAGTTGAGATAATCCTGCTGCAAGATTTATAACTGTAGTGGTTTTTCCGACACCACCCTTTTGATTTATGACTGAAATAATTTGCATTTAATTTTTTTATAATCCTTTTAATTTTTTTTTTTAATTTTTTTAATATTTATTAAAAATGAATCTTTACTTGTTAAACTTTTTTTCTCTGTATACTCCATCTTCCAATTTTTTTTAGAACTTTCAAAAATTTTTTTTCCACTCTTCCCCATAAAAAAAATTAAATTTTTATATTTTGAAAAATTTTCATATACTAAATCTAAAACCACTGGCATTGGTTTGAATGCTCTTGACATTATTGTTCCTGTTTCTAAATTTTTTATTTCAAAAATATTTTTCTGAAAAACTTTTGTGTTTAAATTTAATTTTTCTGAAACTTCCTCTAAAAAATGACTTTTACGGTAGCTTTTTTCATAAAGATGCACATTCATATTGTTTTTCATATTTTTAAGTATAATCGCCACGATTATCCCAGGCATACCCCCTCCTGAACCTATATCAGTGGTTGTATTGCTATTTAAATCAATAAAATCAATGATTTGTGCAGAATCAATGATATGGCGGTCAATTATAGCTTTTTTTGAAGCTGTATTTTGACTAATTATGTTAATTTTTTTATTTTTTTCGAGAATCATGGATATATAGTTTTCAAAGTCCAAAAATGTTTCACGTGAAACATTTAAGTGATTGATTCTAGAATAAGAATTTAAAATTTCTTGATCCATTAAGCTATATGCTTAATAGACTTTCTTTTGACATGTGACAACAAAATATATACAGCGGCAGGAGTTATTCCGTCAATTCTTAGAGCTTGACCCATTGTTTTAGGCTTAATTTCTTTAAATTTTGCTTTTACCTCATTAGATAAACCTGATAGCCCATCATAATTGATTTTATCTGGAATAATTAGGTTTTCGTCCCTCTTAAATGCTAAAATATCAGCTTTTTGCTTCTTTAAATATCCTCTGTAATGAGCGTTAATTTCCACTTGTTCATCAATGTCTTTGCTAAAAAAAGGTATATCAGACCATATTTCCCTAATTTTAGTCATATTTACCCCTTTTTGAGTTAAAACCTCGCTAGATGATCTCAATATTCCATCTTTTGCTATTTTTATTCCAAATTTCTCAGCCTGAGAGGGTGAAATCTTGGAATTTCTCATTTTTAAATTTATTTGACTAATTTTTTCAAATTTACTCAAATATATTGCTTTTCGCTCGTTACCTATTAAACCGATTTCTATTCCTTTTGCAGTTAATCTTTGATCAGCATTATCAGATCTCAAACTCAATCGATATTCTGCTCTTGATGTAAACATACGGTATGGCTCAGCTACTCCTTTAGTCACCAAATCATCGATCATTACTCCTATGTAAGCGTCAGATCTATCAAGTATGAATGGTTCAGATTTTTTAACAGACAAGCCAGCATTTATTCCAGCTATAAGGCCTTGTGCAGCAGCTTCCTCATATCCTGTTGTCCCGTTAATTTGACCGGCAAGATAAAGATTGCTTATCTTCTTGGTTTCAAGAGTTAGGAATAGTTCACGTGGATCTATATAATCATATTCTATTGCATATCCTGGTCTTAATATATTAACATTATCTAAACCATTGATATTATTACATATTTCTTGTTGTACTTCAGCTGGAAGTGATGTTGATATACCATTTGGATAAATTGTGTAATCATTTAGACCTTCTGGCTCTAAAAATATCTGGTGACGAACTTTATCTGCAAATTTTACTATCTTGTCTTCTATAGATGGACAATATCTTGGGCCTACTCCTTTTATACTACCTGAGTACATAGCACTCTTTGATAAATTCTTTTCTATAATTTTATGAACCTTCTCATTTGTATATGTCATTCGGCATGACACTTGTTTGTTCAAATTTTTTTTTGTTAAGAATGAAAAAAAATAAGGATCGTCATCTGCAAATTGTTCTTCTAAGTTTTCAAAATTAATTGTTCGCGCATCCAACCTTGGTGGTGTTCCAGTTTTTAATCTTCCAATCTTAAACTTATATTTAGCTAATTGTTCACTCAAACCAGTAGAAGGTTTTTCATCATATCTACCAGCGGGAGTTCTTTCATCGCCTATATGTATCAAACCATTTAAAAAAGTACCTGTTGTTAGTATTGTCTTATTAGATAGAACTTTCTTACCCTCTTTTGTTAAAAATCCACTTATCGAATTTTTATCAAAAATAAACTTAACTACAGGATCAGAAAAAACGCTTAAATTACAGTAGTTTAAAAGTTTTTCTTGCATATATTTACGATAAAGTGATCTATCTGATTGAGTTCTTGGTCCTCTGACTGCTGGCCCTCTACTTCTATTTAACAATCTAAATTGTATACCTGATTTATCTGCTACATCTCCCATAACACCATCAAGGGCATCTATTTCTCTAACCAAATGACCTTTACCCAAGCCTCCTATTGCCGGGTTACAGGACATCTCACCGATAGTTTCTATTTTATGAGTAAATAGGGCAGTGTTCACTCCAAGACGAGCAGAAGCTGCTGCAGCTTCACATCCGGCATGACCTCCTCCAATTACAACTACATCAAATGACAAATCATTTTTCATAGTCCAAATCTATATGTGATTATATAATTTACAAGATAGGCTTAATTTTTTGTAAATTAGCCTTATTTATCAACGTTTTTTGATAAAAAAAGTGCAAAAAACCAGCAAAATAGGGTGTTACTTGCCGATACAAAAATCGTTGAAAATACTACCTAATATCTCCTCTACATCAACTTTTCCGACTATCATACCTAAATGTCTAGTAGCTAATCTTAAATCTTCTGCAGCTTTATCAAAATCTTCGATTTCTTTTTTTTGATTAAAGTTATTTAGATGATCCAAACACTGATGCAAATGTTGCCTGTGTCTTTCTCTAGTAATTAAAATATCATCGCTTGATATAAACTTATTTTTTAATTTTTCTTTGATTACATTTATTAGATCAACTAAATTTTTTTCTTCTTTAATAGACGTATGAATAATTTTTATATCTTTAAGATTTTTTCCTAAATGATTAAACCTAAAATAATTTCCTATACCGGGAGGTTTGCCTAATTTAATATCTGATTTATTCAGTACTACTATTGTATTTTCAGAGTTAGAATCCTCTAAAAATGGCTTAAAATCTAGATTTTCTGGGTGTAAAACTACTATTTTTAGGTCTGACTCCTCCGCTTTTTGAAGAGCTAATTTAATACCTTTTTTTTCAATCTCATCTTTTGAATCCCTTATTCCAGCCGTATCAGAGATGATGACAGGGTAACCATTTATATTAAGATGAGTTTCAATTACATCTCTAGTAGTTCCAGCAATTTCAGAAACAATCGCTACATCTCGATTGGATAAATGATTCATCAAGCTAGATTTTCCGGCATTAGTGGGGCCAACTATAGCAATCTTAAACCCTTCCCTAATTCTTTCTCCAACTTTTTGATCATTTAGTATTTTTTTAATTTTATTTATTACCTCATCAGAACTATTTTTAATTTCATTTAAAATATTATTTGGCAAATCCTCATCTGGAAAATCTATCTTAGCTTCAACATGTGATAAAATTTTTAAAAGTTTTTCTCTTAAAAAATTAAATTGGTTTGCTGATTTTCCATTCATAATTTTAATTGCTTGTTGTCTTTGGATTTCGGTTTCTGAAGAAATTAAGTCAGCAATACTTTCAGCCTTAAGTAAATTTATTTTTCCATTTTGAAATGCTAATTTTGTAAATTCACCTGGCTCAGCCAATCTACAATTTTCTACATCTGAAAGAGAAGAGTGCAGGGCGTCCACAACAGCTTTACTTCCATGAACTTGGATTTCAGCCATATCTTCACCTGTGTAACTCTCAGGTCCGGGAAACCACAATATTATCCCCTCATCAATTAATTCAGAAGTGTTGATTTTATTGATTTTTCTAAGTGTTGCTACCCTTGGCTCAGGTAATCCTTTGTTTGTAAGGGATTTGACAATCTCCTTGGTCTTTTTGCCCGAAATTCTAACAACTGCAATTCCAGATACACCTGGACCAGATGATAAAGCAAAAATAGTCATATAAAATATTATAGTTTTATATTATTAAAATTATATATTTTTTTTATGATTATCTGGCTCGCTTCATATCCTAAAAGTGGAAACACCTGGATAAGAGCATTTGTTTCATCCTTATTATTTAAAAAAGAAAATGTCAATTCCTTAGAAAATATGAAAAAAATTCACGCCTATCCACTTAAAAAAGATTTTTATAATTTGCTTAATGATTTTAATAATTTAAATAATATTTCGGAATGTTGGGAAAAATCTCAAAGCATTTTAAATTTAGATAAAAAAATAAAAATTTTGAAAACACACCATATTCTCTGTGGTATAAATAAAAATTTTTTTACAAACTATAAAAACTCTTTGGGTGTAATCTACATTGTTAGAGATCCAAGAAACGTAATCACGTCTCTAATGAATCACTACTCTATTGAAAATTACAATCAAGCTTTAAAATTTATATTAGATAAGGATAGATTTTCTGGTAAATTTGGTGAAAAAAGCTCTTTTACTCGAGAAACAGAATTTCCAACTTATATTTCTAATTGGAATAACCATTACAATTCTTGGAAAAGTTTTAGAAAAAATTATTTATTAATTAGATATGAAGATTTAGTAAAAAATCCAGAAGCTAAATTCAAAGAAATAGCAAATTATTTAGGTAAATTATTAAACATTCAAATTGATAATGAAGATATTAATTACGCTATAACACAAAGTTCATTTAAAAATTTAAAAAAATCTGAGGAAGTTTATGGATTTGATGAAGCACCTCCAGATGAAATTACTAATAAAAAGAAAAAATTTTTTAATTTAGGACCAGACAATCTATGGCAAAGATATCTTTCGAAAGACATACAAAATAAAATTGAAAATGCTTTTAAAAATGAAATGAAAGAACTTAATTATTTATAAAATTTATGCTGGTTTATTCATTGAGTTAAAAAACTCAGCATTATTCTTCGTATCTTTTAGTTTTGAATTTATAAACTCTATAGCATCCATTGTACCCATAGGAGCAATTATTCTTCTTAAAACGTTCATTTTTTGAAGATCATTTTTATCAAATAACAATTCTTCTCTTCTTGTGCCTGATTTTGTTATATCGATTGCTGGGTATATTCTTTTATCTGCGATTTTTCTATCTAGTATTGTTTCACTATTACCTGTTCCCTTAAATTCTTCAAAGATTACCTCATCCATTCTGCTTCCTGTATCAATTAAAGCTGTAGAAATTATTGTTAATGAGCCACCTTCTTCAATATTTCTTGCTGCACCAAAAAATCTTTTGGGTCTCTGGAGTGCATTAGCATCAACCCCTCCTGTTAAAACCTTACCTGAGCTTGGAATCACTGCATTATATGCTCTTCCTAATCTTGTTATAGAGTCTAATAATATAATAACATCTTTTTTGTGCTCAGTTAGTCTTTTAGCTTTTTCAATAACCATTTCGGCAACTGCTACGTGCCTTTGAGCCGGTTCATCAAAAGTAGAGCTAATTACTTCACCTTTTACAGTTCTTTGCATGTCTGTTACTTCTTCTGGACGTTCATCAATCAGCAGCACCATTAGATAGCATTCAGGATAATTTTTAGCTATTGAGTTTGCTATGCTTTGCAAAATCATTGTTTTTCCAGCTTTAGGTGGAGAAATAATTATAGATCTTTGTCCTTTACCAATTGGACTAACCAGATCAATTAGTCTTGGGGTTAAATCTTGTTTTTTTTCAACTTTTGTAGTTTCAACTTCCATTACCAACTGTTTATCAGGATATAAAGGAGTTAAGTTATCGAATGCAATTTTGTGTCTTGCTTTTTCTGGTTCCTCAAAATTTATCTTACTAACTTGTAATAACGCAAAATACCTTTCGCCTTCTTTAGGGGCTCTTACTGGACCTTCAACAGTATCTCCGGTTCTTAAACCAAATTTTCTGATCTGACTTGGGCTCACATAAATATCATCTGGTCCTGGTAAATAATTTGACTCCATTGCTCTTAAGAAACCAAAGCCGTCTTGTAATAACTGTAAAACACCCACACCAGTAATTTCCTCTTTTTCGGCAACCTTCTTAAGAATTGCAAAAAGTATTTCCTGTTTCCTTAATGTGCTGGCATTTTCAATACCAAGCTCTTCTGCTTGAGTAATAAGCTGTTCAGACGATTTTAGTTTTAGTTCTTGAATATTCATGATTAATTTTTTGATAAGGACTTATCAGATAACTATAATATATATACTACAGTTGATTTTTCAACCCTAGATTGGCTTAAAAATAGCCAAAAATACAACTATAATTAAGATAACCGTAGGTATTTCGTTAATAATTCTAAAAAATTTTGCAGATCTTGTATTCGTAGAATTTTTTAGAGCAACGAGACATTTCCCCAAATAATCATTATATGCTGATAACAATATTACTAAGACAATCTTTATTTGAAACCATAATTGAGAGAAAATATCTATTCCATTTAGATAAATTAACACTAATCCAAAAACCCAAGTAAAAATCATTGCGGGTCGCATTATGTAAAAAAATAATCTTTTTTCCATCACCTCAAAAATATCAGTTGCTTCTTTTTTTTCTTTATTTTCGACATGGTAAACAAAAATTCTAGGAAGATATAAAAGGCCAGCCATCCAAGAAACAACCGCAATTAAATGCAAAGATTTAAATAATAAATACGAATTCATAGATCAGATATTTCTTTCGATTAAGGACTTAAGTAAATCGATATGATCATTATTATCATTTAAACAGGGGATCATATCAAAATTTTCCCCACCTGAATTTAAAAAACTTTCTTTGGCTTGAATTTGTATTTCTTCTAAAGTCTCTACACAATCTGATGCAAATCCTGGGCAGATTGTAAGAACTTTTTTAACACCATCTTTAGGTAAATTTTCTAAAGTCTTATCAGTATATGGTTGAAGCCATTCTTGTGGACCAAATCTTGATTGAAATGTAGTTTTAATTTTAATTGAACTAAATTTTTCGGAAATAAGTCTAGTCGTTTTATGACAATAACAATGATAAGGATCGCCTTTATCAAAATATTTTTTTGGTATGCCATGATAAGAGGCTATAATTAGATCTGGCTTCCAATTTATTTCATTAAGTTTTTTGTTAATTGAATTAACCAAGGCATCAATATAAAGAGGATCAGATTCGTAATGTGGTATTATTTTTAAAGATGGTTGCCACCTCATTTTCATTAAAGTTCTGTATACCTCGTCACAAACTGATGCCGTTGTGGCTGCTGCGTATTGAGGATAAAGAGGAAGTATGACTAAGTTTTCACAGCCCATTTTGTGTAATTTATATATCTTGTTCTTGATACTAGGATTTCCATATCTCATAGCAAAGTCTATAATAATGTTTTCTTCTGATATTAAATTTGAAATTTTTTCACTTTGTTTTTTTGTATAATAAAGAAGTGGTGATATATTTTCATCCTTCATCCAAATTTCTTTGTAAGCTTTAGCAGTTTTAGAAGGTCTAAAGTTTAAGATAAACAAATTCAAAATTATTTGCCAAACCAACGGATTTACCTCAATAACCCTTCTATCAGAAAGAAACTCTCTCAAATATCTTCTTATATCAAACCAATTAGTAGAATCGGGTGTACCAAGGTTAATTATGAGTACACCTGTTTTGCCATATTTTATAGGTGGGTGATTTTTTTCAATCATTTGAAGTATTTCACAATTTTAATTAAATTTTCAACCATCTCTGGATTTGTTTCGGGCAAAATACCATGACCAAGATTAAATATATATGGATGATCTTTAAAGATATCCAAATATTTAGAGGCTTCCTTTTTCAAAGTTTCTTTGTTTGTTAATAAAATTTTAGGGTCTAAACCGCCTTGAACAGGTATTTTTATATCTCTAAGTATTTTTTTTGGATCAACATTATAGTCAATGCTAATAGCATCAGGTTTAACAATTTCACAAAATTCTTTATAATTTTTTACTTCTCTAGGAAAGCATATCACTGGTACATTTAAAGATTTTACGTAATTTACTAAATTTAAAGTCGGAGAATAAACATAATTAGGTAAATCTTTTTCATCTAATAAGCCTGCCCAACTATCGAAGATTTGGATAATATTTGCACCATTATCAATTTGATTTTTTATATGAACTTTTAAAAACTTTTCTATAATTAATAAAATTCTGTTTATTAAAAATTCATCTTTAAAAAAATCTTTTTTTAAGTTTTTTTTAGGAGACTGTTGATTAATCATATATACTAATAACGTCCAGGGAGCACCAACGAATCCAATAGTATTTTTATCTTTTGAAACTTGATCTGAACTAACTTTTTTTATTGCCTTATACACACGATGAATTTTCTCTACAAAATCAATCTCGTCAATTTTTGCAACTTCGTTTAAATTTAATTCTCCTAACCTCGGCCCAAAATTCTTTTCAAATTCTACTTTTTGACCCAATCCATATGGAAGCATTAAGATATCTGAGAATATTATTGCAGCGTCTAAATTAAATCTTCTTAAAGGTTGTAGAGTTATTTCAGAAGATAAATCGTCATTTAAACATAAATTTATAAAATTAGGATTTTTTTTCCTAATTTCTCTAAATTCTGGTAAATATCTTCCCGCTTGTCTCATTATCCATATAGGATTAAAGGAAGTATCTTTGTTAACTATTACTTTGTTTAAAGGTTTCATAAATAAGTTTTATTAATTATTGTAGTTGTAATATATCCTGTGAATAAAGGTGATTATTTTTTATAAACATTATATTCACAATTTACCCACATCTTAAGTGGCTAAAATTCTTTAAAATGGTGCTTTTTTCAATTATGTAAATTTTTGTGGATTGTTTTTACCTATTTATTATTAATGTTAATAAATAGTAGGTTTTACAAGCTTTATTAAAAAAAAATTAAATTGAGTAATTTAATTATAACAATAAAAATTTATTAACAATTTATTCATGAGTAATACATATAAAATATATTTAGTATCTGACTCCACAGGAGAAACATTAGATAGAATCTTTTTAGCATTAAAAGCACAATTTATTAACATAGAATATAAAGTTCACTCTTATTCTTTTACTAGAACAGAAAATCAAATTTTAAAAATTTTAGAAGATGCTGAAAAAAATAAAGACTCAATTATTTTATATACAATTGTTGATAATAATTTGGCCAAATATCTTTCTAATGTAAGTCAAGACAAAAGAATCCCGTGTTTTGGTGTCTTGGGAAACTTAATTCTCAATTTTTCAAAAATTTTAAACCAGAAAGCAACACACGAACCCAGTGGACAACATACATTGAATGAAGAATATTATGATAGAATTGAAGCGATACAATTTACCATGAATCACGATGATGGAAACTTAATAGATGAAATTGATAAATCAGATATTATTCTTGTGGGTGTTAGCAGAACAAGCAAAACCCCAACCTCCATTTATCTTGCAAACAAAGGATTTAAAACATCTAATATACCGTTAGTAAATGAAAATTCTTTACCTAAAAAATTAAAAAATAATCCTAAATTAGCATGTGTGGTTGGATTAAGTACGGAGCCAGAAAGGTTGGTTGATTTAAGAAAGAATAGAATGAATTCTTTAAAAGAAACAGAAAATATAAATTATACAAATCTAGAAAATATTAAAAAAGAAGTTTTGGATGCAAAAAAAACTTTTCAAAAATATAAATGGCCCCTTATAGATGTAACTCGAAAATCAGTTGAAGAAACCGCTGCATCAATAATAAAAATTCATGAAATATATTTAAACAATGCAAAATAAAATTATACTTGCATCAAAAAGCAAGGTTAGAAAACAAATTTTAGATAAAAATAATATAGAAAGTGTTGTTGAGCCATCAAATGTTGATGAAGAGATTATTAAAATAAGTTTGTTAAAAGAAAAAGCAAGTCCGGAGATAATTTCAAAAAATTTAGCTGAATTAAAAGCAAACAAAATTAGTATGAAAAAAGTAGATGAAATAGTATTGGGGGCCGATAGTGTAATAGATTTGGATGGCGACCTAATATCTAAGCCAGAGAATAGAGAAGAAGCGATCAAAATACTAAGAAAGCTTAATGGTAAATCACATTATTTAATTAGTTCTGTATGTATATCAAAAAATGGATCAATGATTTGGAATTATACAGATAAAGCAACATTAACTATGAAAAGCTTTTCTGATGATGAATTGAGGAATTATTTATCTAAAATACCCGACGAAACTCTTTATGCATATAACGTTTATCAAATAGAAGGAGAGGGTAAAAATTTATTTAAAAGTATAGAGGGAGATGAGGATACAATTATGGGCCTTCCTGTAAAAAAAATTAAGGAATATATAGATTCATTGAAATGAAAAAATATTTTGTAATTGGAAATCCTATTGATCATTCGTTGTCACCCAAACTTCATAACTATTGGCTAAAGGAAAACAACATTGATGCCATATATGATAAAAGAAAAATTGATGAGAAAGATCTTAAAAATTTCATTTATAAGGTTAAAGAAAAAAAAATAAATGGTATTAATGTTACCGTTCCATTTAAAAAAGCAGTAATTCCTTATTTAGATAAATTAAGCTTAGAGGCAGAGCAAACCCAGTCAGTAAACACAATAATTTTAAATAATGACAAATTGGTGGGTCATAATACAGATGTTGCTGGTTTTATTAAAGCGATTGAAAGTTTAAATTTTAATATTGAAAACAAAAAAATTTTTATTTTAGGTGCTGGTGGAGTCGCTCCTTCTTTGATTTTTGCTTTAAATAAGATGAGTGTTTTAGAAATAATTGTTTCAAACAGAACTAGACAAAGGGCAGATAATTTACAAAAACAATTCAACACACTAAAAATTATAGATTGGGGAGAAGTGCCTGATTTTGATGTTATTATTAATGCTACAAGCTTGGGTCTAAAAAATGAGTCAATAAATTTTGATTTCTCAAATATTGGACAAAACAAATTATTTTTTGATGTAATTTATAATCCAGCAGAAACTAACTTTTTAAAAATAGGAGCAAAATTAGGACACAAGACAGAGAATGGCAAACTAATGTTTGTTTATCAGGCCTTTGAGGCATTTAATATATGGCATCAAATGGAACCTGAAATTAATCATAAAATATTAAAACTTTTGAGCAATGATTAGAATTGGAATATTGGGCAAAATTGGGTCAGGAAAAAGTTATATTGCAAAAAATTTTGGATTCCCAGTTTTTAATGCAGATAAAGAAGTAGCAAAAATTTACAGAAAAGATAAAAAAATTTTTAATAAATTAAATAAAATATTACCCAAACATATTCATACATTTCCAATAAATAAAGATGAAATTACAAATGCTATATTAAGTAATAAAAATAATTTAAAAAAAATAATTAAAATTATTCATGAAGAAATTAGGAAAAAAATTAAATTATTTTTAAAAAAAAATAAAAATAAAAAAATTGTAATTTTAGATATTCCATTGCTATTAGAAAATAAAATTAACAATAAAAGAGATATATTAATTTTTGTTGATTCTAAAAAAAGTGAAATTGATAAAAGATTAGTTAAAAGAAAAGGGTTCAATCCAAAATTAATTAATAAATTTAAAAAAATTCAATTAACACCATATTATAAAAAGAAGAAATCTCATTTTATCATTAAAAACAATTTTAATAAAAATTCCATTAAACATGCTATAAAAAAAATATTGAATGAAATTTTGTAGATGAAAGAAATTATATTAGATACTGAAACTACGGGCTTATCAGTAGATGAGGGCCATAGAATTGTAGAGATAGCATGCATAGAATTAGAAAATTTAATACCAACAGGTAAAAAATTTCATTGTTGTTTAAATCCAGAAAGAAAAGTTTCTGAAAAAGCATTTGAAATTCATGGATTTACAGATGTATTTTTATCTAAACAGAAAAAGTTTAAAGAAATTATAGATGAGTTTTTAAAGTTTATCAGTGGCAAAACTTTAGTAATACATAATGCTGAATTTGATATTTCTCATTTAAATAATGAACTGTTGTTATGTGGTATGGACAAAATTTCAAATGAAATAGTTGATACTTTAATTTTGGCTAGAGATAAATTTCCAGGTTCTCAAAACAATTTAGATGCTCTCTGTAAAAGATTTAGAATAGACAATTCACAAAGAACCAAACATAATGCTTTGTTAGATTGTTCTTTGTTAGCAAAAGTTTATATTAACTTGATAGATCAGAAAGAACCGACATTAAATTTTCAAAATCAAGATTTAGAAATTGTAAATAAAACTAACAAAAATATATCTTATTTTAAAAAGATTATTAAACCAACCGATAAAGAAATTTTACAGCACCAAGAATATCTTAAAAATTTTTTAAAAAAGAATAATTTTAATTGAATCTTTGATTGTAAAGTTCTTGAAAATCTAATTTTTTTTCAAGTTTAAATCCCTTATAACCTGAGTCATGCAAAAGATTTAAAAAAGATTTTTCAATATCAGGACCTATTTTGATTTGAACATCACAAAGCAAGATTTTCTCAAGTTCTTCTTTAACTTGAACTTTTTCATCTATTTTAACTATTGTTGCGTATGTAATTTCAAAATAACTTTTTTTTTCTACCTCTTCTTCATCTTGAAACTTTAAAATTGTATTTACTTCAATCAATTTGTTTTTTAAAGGTTTTGACTTAATATCAATCCCCAGTTTATATTTAGTAATTCGATCTCTTACATAAAGATATGTTTCAACATCTTTAGTTTCACTAGAAATGTCTTTTATATATTTGCCTAAAATTTTATATTTTTCTGTCATCGTCATCTTCTATATCTTCAAATTCCCCTTCAATAAAATTTTTTTTTTGGTTTTTATTTTTTTTTATATTCAAAAATTTTTTAAAGATCATTTTTCTTGTGAAAGGAAAAATTAATAAAAACCCCATAAGATCTGTTAAAAATCCCGGAATGATTAGCAATAAAGCAGCAAAAGCAATTCCTGCCCCAGATAAAATTTCATAGCTTGGAGGCTCATTTTTACTTAATTGAACAAAACCTGATTTAAGCGTTTTTATTCCTTCATATCTTGCATAATAGACACCTATTATAGCGGTTAAGAAAATCAAAAATATGGTAGTAAAAGCACCAATCTCAGAACCAATACTAATAAAAAGATAAATCTCAATTATAGTTAAGCCGATTATGTATGTTAATATTGTGCCCATTTGTCTTTAATCTAAATTGCCAGTTGAAATTAATCAACAGAGTAATTACTATAAAGCTATGAATTACAGCTTTGAATATATCGATATAATTTTGCTTGCGATGATCGCTGGTTTTATTTTTCTAAGATTGAGAGGAATACTAGGCAAAAGAAGTGGTTTTGACGGAAAATCACCAGCTCAATTTAAAGAGGTTTTAAAAAATATTAAGTCGGATCATGCCACAAAACCAAAAGAGAAGTTTGATGATGAAGCTCAAAAAGAATTTTTAAAAGGTGCGAAAATTGCTTATGAAACAATTATTACGGATTTCAGCGATAATGATAATAAGATCACAAATGCAAAACCTCTGTTAAATAAAGATATATTTAATCAATTTGATGATGCGTTGAAAGAGAGATCAAAAAGAGGTCATTTTGCAGAAATAACATTTATTGGAGTCAATAAAGCTGAAATTAAGGAGCATAAAAAAATTGGAAATATTTTGAACGTAACAGTAGATTTTATAGCAGAGGTGATTACCTGCATAAGAGATAAAGATAAAAAAATTGTTTCCGGAGATCCTGAAAAGATTAAAAAAATTTATGATACTTGGATTTTTTCAAGAGATACCACGTCAGCAAATCCAAATTGGCAGCTAGTTAATATATTAACATAATTGAACGATAATATTTCAGACAAAGATAAAAAAGATTGGCAAAAATTTATAAATAGTACTGAAAAATTACCCATTAAAGATTTTAAATACCAAAAAAACAAAAACTTAAAGGTAAGATCAATAGATTTGCATGGCTATACTTTAGATGAAGCAAATAAAACTATAGAAGATTTTATAAATAAAGCTTTTTCTGAAAATATTCACAAACTAATTATTGTTACAGGAAAAGGTCTCCACTCTGAAAATGAAAAAGATCCATATGTTTCAAAAGACCTTGGTATTTTAAAATATTCTGTCCCAGAATTTATTACTAATAATAACAGTCTAATGAACATGATAAATGAAATCACAGACGCTAAAATAGAAGATGGTGGTTCAGGTGCGTTTTATATTTTTTTAAAAAAAAATAAAATTATAAGATAAACTTTGAGAGATCTGTATCTTTTACTAAATTATCTAAATTTTTATTAATATATTCCTTATTTATAATAATTTTTTCACCTGCACGATCAGTAGCTGTAAAACTGATTTCATCTAAAATTTTTTCAATAATGGTATGTAATCTTCTTGCTCCAATATTTTCTACTGTTGTATTAACTTCTGAGGCTATGTTTGCTATAGCATCAATACCGTCATCAGAAAATTCAAGATCAACATTCTCTGTTTTTAAAAGTGCTACGTACTGTTTGATTAAGCTGAAATCAGGTTCTCTTAATATTCTCTTAAAATCTTCACTCGTTAATGCCTCTAGCTCAACTCTAATTGGTAGTCTTCCTTGTAATTCAGGCAATAAGTCAGATGGTTTAGCAAGTTGGAAAGCGCCAGATGCAATAAATAAAATATGGTCAGTTTTAATTGGACCATGTTTAGTATTAACTGTCGTGCCTTCGATTAACGGCAATAAATCTCTTTGAACACCTTCTCTAGACACATCGCCACCAACCCTATCTGTTCTTGCCGAAATTTTATCGATTTCGTCTAAGAATACTATTCCATTATTTTCAGTTGAAAGTTTTGCAGCTTTTATAATCTTATCTTGTTCAATAAGTTTATCTGATTCATCGTTTATCAAAATTTCATGCGATTCTTTTACACTCATTTTCTTTTTTTTTTCTTTGTTACCCATTGATTTTCCAATCATTTCACCAATGTTGATCATTCCAACATTAGCTCCAGGCATTCCAGGTATTTCAAAAGACGCTCCACCTGAACCAGTATCGCTGACAGCAATTTCAATTTCGTTATCGTCTAGATCTCCATTTCTTAATCTTTTTCTAAAACTTTCTCTTGTTGCGAGACTTGCTTTTTTTCCAACCAAAGCGTCTAAAACTTTTTCTTCAGCAGCTTTTTGGGCTTGTGCGAAAACTTCTTTTCTTTTTTTTACTTTTTCCATCGAGATAGCAATCTCAATTAAATCTCTTACAATTTGTTCTACATCTCGGCCAACGTATCCAACTTCTGTAAATCTTGTGGCTTCAACTTTTACAAATGGAGCTTCTGCTAATTTTGACAATCTTCTAGAGATCTCAGTTTTTCCAACACCAGTTGGCCCAATCATTAAAATATTTTTTGGTAAAACTTCATTCTTCATTTCACCTTTAAGAGCTTGTCTTCTCCATCTGTTTCTTAAAGCAACAGCGACAGCCCTTTTTGCTTTGTTTTGTCCAACTACAAACCTGTCTAATTCTGAAACTATTTCCCTAGGTGACAAAGAACTAACTAAAGAAGCCTCCTCGTTTTTATTTTTATCTTTTGGGTGAAGTTGTGTTACGTTTGAATTGTCCATTATATTTTTTCAATTTTAACATTATCATTAGTAAATACGCATATATCCGCTGCGACTTTAATTGCTTTTTTTGCAACTTCTTCAGCAGACATACTGCCTTCCATTAAAACTTTTCCTGCAGCAAGAGCGTAATTACCACCTGAACCTATTCCGATTACATCTCCTTCAGGTTCAAGTACATCACCAGTTCCAGAAATAATATAACTGTTGCTTTTATCTCCAACAGCCATCAATGCCTCTAATCTCCTTAAGTATTTATCTGTTCTCCAATCTTTCGCTAGTTCAACTGCAGCTCTTGATAAATTACCCGCATGTTTCTCTAATTTTCCTTCCAATCTTTCAAACAAAGTTAATGCATCTGCAGTTGATCCTGCAAATCCAGCTACTACATCTCTTTTTTCAATTTTTCTGACTTTTGAAGCAGTGCTTTTAACAACAGTATTTCCCATACTTACTTGTCCATCACCAGCAACTACTACTTCATTGTTTTTTCTAACTAGTACAATCGTTGTCATATCTAATAAATGGTAACTATTTTTGATACTTCAAGTGTTCAGACTGATATTGATATAGCGGGATTATGTATGTATACCATTAAAAATATATGGCTAGAAAAGGAAAAGTATCTCGGAAAACAAAAGAAACCAGCATCAATGTTGAGGTAAATATTGATGGCAAAGGTAAGTACCAAATTGATACTGGAATAGGTTTTCTAGATCACATGCTTGAGCAATTATCAAAGCATTCCTTAATTGATTTAAAAGTTAAAGCAAAAGGGGATACTCATATCGATCTTCATCACACAACAGAAGATACAGGTATTGCTATTGGTGAAGCTTTAAAAAAAGCAGCTAAAAAATTTGTAGGAATAAAAAGATATGCACATACAGTTATTCCCATGGATGAAACATTAACCAGAGTGGCTATAGATGTTTCAAACAGACCTTATTTGATATGGAAAGTAAAATTGAAAGTTGAGAAACTTGGAGAAATGGATACGGAGCTATTTAAAGAATGGTTTCAGGCATTTTCTCAATCCGCAGGCATTACGATGCATGTTGAAAATATTTATGGGGACAATAGCCACCACATAATTGAATCTTGTTATAAAGCACTAGCAAGATCATTAAGAGCTGCATTGGAGATGGATCCAAGAAACAAGAAGAGCATCCCATCCACTAAAGGCTCATTATAAGTTTAATGAAGATCACAATTGTTGATTATTATTCAGGCAATGTAGCCTCAGTTATTAACTCTTTTAAAAAAGTAGGGAACGAATTAAACGACAATATTAAAATTACCCTTTCAAATGATTTAGAAACAATAAAAAATTCTGACAAACTAGTTCTTCCCGGTCAAGGATCTTTTACCAATTGTATTAATTCAATAAAAAAGATTAATGGATTAAAAGAAACATTGGACGATTTTGTTTTGAATAAAAAAAAACCTATTTTAGGTATTTGTGTTGGAATGCAAATGTTCGCTGACTACGGAGAAGAAGATGGTGGATGCGAGGGCTTTGGTTGGGTTAAAGGAAGTGTTAAAAAAATAAATCTTACGGCAAATACAAATAGCGGCTTTGATCCTATGAGTGGAATATCACTAACCTTACCCCATATGGGTTGGAACCAGGTAGATTGTTGGCCAAGAAATGAGAAGAGCGAAATATTGTGTAGAGGATTTAATGGAAACGGAAGCCATTTTTATTTCGTGCATAGTTATATTTTTAAAACTGAAGACTCAAAAAATGTTTTAATGACTTCCTACTATGCGGAAAAATTTACATGCGCTGTTAATAAAGAAAATATTTTTGGAACTCAGTTTCATCCAGAAAAAAGTGGAGAAAACGGATTAAAATTGATTAAAAATTTTATAGAGATTTAAAATGTTTGAAAAACTAATTACAGATTTTTTTATGTTATGTGTTTATATTCTTCAAGTGATTGGAGGTACACCAGGACAATATGGTTTTGGATACTATTTAGCAAATATAATTATTTTTGTAATTCTACAGCCTGCTTTAATTTTATTATTTTTTATTCTTTGGAGAAAAGAAAAAAGAAAGAATAAGAATAGATGAAAATATTTCCAGCAATAGATATCAAAGATAAAAAGTGTGTAAGGTTAGTTAAAGGAGACTTTGACAACAAAACTGAATATGAAATGTCACCAGTTGAACAAGCTGGAAAATATAAAGATCATGGTTTTATAAACTTACATATAGTTGATTTAGATGGGGCCTTAACTGGTGAAACAGTTAATCTAGATATTATACAAGATATAGTTTCTAAATTTGATCTTAAAATTGAAATTGGTGGAGGCATTAGAAATTTTGAAAGCATTCAGAAATATACTGACGCCGGTGTTGAAAAGGTTATTTTAGGAAGTGCTGCTATAAAAGATAAAAATTTTTTAAAAGAAGCTTGTGAAAAATTTCCAAATAAAATTGCTTTAGGTTTAGATGCTAAAGATGGTTATTTGTCTGTTTCTGGTTGGAAAGAAAATTCAAATCAATTAACTCTAGATTATTTGAAAGAAGTTAATGATTATGGTGCAAGTAGGTTGATTTATACTGATATTAATAGAGATGGGATGAAGCAAAGTCCTAATTTTGATGAGACATCAAAAGTTGCAGACACTTCTAATTGTCCTGTCATTATATCTGGTGGGGTTTCATCAATTGAAGACATTAAAAAAGCTAAGGAATTAAATAATAGTAATATCGAGGGTATAATAGTTGGAAAAGCCATCTATGATGGTGATATTAAATTAGACGAATTAGTGAAAGAATTAGATGCTTAAAAATAGAATTATACCATGTTTAGACGTTAAAAATGGACGTGTTGTAAAAGGAATTAACTTTGTTGATCTGCAGGATGCAGGCGATCCTGTTGAACAAGCTAAAATTTATTCAGATGGTGGTGCTGATGAAATTTGTTTCTTAGATATTACTGCATCAAACGAAAATAGAGATACTATTTACGATGTAGTAGAAAAAACCTCGAAGAAATGCTTTGTTCCTCTAACTGTTGGAGGTGGTGTTAGAAGTGTTGAGGATATCAATAAACTACTGAACTGTGGTGCAGACAAAGTATCAATCAATACTGCTGCAGTTCAAAATCCAGAGGTAGTTAAAGAAA
>CACEEO010000016.1 GCA_902558585.1 uncultured Pelagibacteraceae bacterium
GAACACATATACAAAATAAATTTATAAAAAGAGTCTTGGTTTGAGATTGAGTTTTATTTAAAATTATATGGTGTATATGATTACCGTCAGGATAAAAAGGATGACTGCCCTTCAATGATCTCACAATGAATAATCTTAAAAGATCTAGTCCAGGATATAACATTAGTAAAATTATTTCCTCAACCGTTAAAACTACATCCATAAGATTATAATTTTTTATAATTAAACATGACAATAAATAGGATAATAAATAAGATCCATTATCACCTAAAAAAGTTTTATTTTTAAAATTTAAATAAAGAAAAAAAGTAATTGATAACAATAGAAGTATTACAAAAATATTGGGATTCTTAATATACAAAAAAATTAAAATTATTATAGAATAAGTGCCTGATTGGCCATTAATTCCATCGAACATATTAAATGCATTCAAAAAAATTATAAAACAAAGTATAGAAAAAAATATGCTAAATTGTTCAATATTAATGATTAATTTATTATTAAAATTTAAGTATTTTACTATTAAATTATTATCTAACAAAAGAGCCATAAATATTATTATACTTAAAATCAAAAGTTTATTTGTTGGAGAAATTCCATATTTATCATCATAAGCACCAAAATATGTAATAAGCATACTAGCACCAAAAAGTGCCAACATACTTCTCTCACCCTCAAAGACTAGAAAAATTTCCTCATCATAAAAAGATAGGGCTAAAAAAAAGAATAAATTTAAAATTATTATTAAACCACCGATACTTGGAATTGGTTTGGAGTGAATCTTTCTAATTTCATTTGGTTTATCGCTTATATTAATAATATTCACTAATTTATTAAAATTAATTAGTATTATTAGGTTGAAAAAAATTAGTAAAATATATGGTAGAAAATTTAACATAAAAGAGTTTCCATTTTACATATATCATTATTATTTAAAAAAAATATAATTTATAAGGGATAAATGAGCCTTTATGTGTTGAGAAATTGAAAAAAAATACCATGTAAGCAGAATGTAATAGAAATAATAAAATCAATATAATATTATCTGCTTTATTATTTAAGAATTTCATTAATTTTATAATTATTAATGGATTTATGACAATAAAATACATCATAAAACGTAAAGTAACTATATTACTAAATGGATAAATAATTAAAAAAAAGAATTCCAAATAAAATGAATATAAATATAAGTCTATCCTCTAAATCAAAGTTTTTAAAATTTGATAAACTAATAAAGTAAAAGATTATAAAGTAAGAATAATTTAAGAATAATAATTTTAAAAAAGGATACTGGAGTTCATGATTGCTTGGCGAACTAATTACATACCAATTATAATGGCCTCTAAGAGCATAATTATATAATAAAGCAAACAATAAAACAGAGAAAAATAAAATTAATAAATACTTAAACATTTTTTTAAAGTTTTTTGTATTACTGATAACGAAGTTGAGAATTGTAATTATAAAAAATATAAAAAAATATTTATGAAATAAAACTCCTATTAAAGTAAACAAAAAAGACAACGAATATTTTCTTTCCATAATAAGAGTAACGAGGTAAAGACCTAAGCAAATGGAAATTGATTGCCTTAGAAGTGAAAAAGAAATAAAATAATATAAGACAGGTATAAGTATTATTGCTGAAAGAGCAAAATTGTCTATTTTTTTTGAAAATTTATAAAATCCAAAACAAAATATTAAAGATATAAATAATTTAATCGACCAAAAGTCTAATTTTAAAATATTACCAAATACGATGTACAGCAAAGAAAATAGAAAATCGTATGGAATAGCATCAAATCCAGCAATTATTGAAAACCATGGAAGATTAGATACCTTTTCATAATCTCTTGTATAGCGTCCAATATCAGTGCCTAAATCAAGTCTGAAAGTAGAAAAACAAACTAAAAGAGCAAAAATTAAGAATAGATAAAATCTTTTACTAGCGTTTGTCAAAGAGTTATCAATTTTTACCCCAAGCAAAACTACTAGTGTGTAAAATGTTAAGTATATATACAATTAACTATCCCAAATAGCTCTATAATTTTCTACCATCTTTTCTAATGGATAGTTAATTTTGACATGCGATCTAGATTCTACTCTTCTATTTTCCCAATCTTTATTATTCACGAAATATTCCTCAGATGCGTTTAGCAATTTTTGAGCTAATATTTTTGGAGATTTTATAGGTACAACCCACCCAAATTTATCAACAATTAATGATGCATCTCCAACATCAGTTGAAATACAAGGAATACCATAACTCATTGCCTCTGCAATTACATTTGGAAAACCCTCATTACCAGCACTTGATAACACGTGTACATCAATTTTTCTGAAATAAGAGTCAATGTCATGAATCATGCCTTCGAAGTAAATTTTACCTTTAAATATCTCATCTTTAAAAATTTTTTTTTAGTTTTTTATTATTATCATCAATCATATCACCAGCTAAGTACACTTCCCAATTTTGATTGGTAATCTTTGAAAATTCAATAAGTGAATTTGCTAAGTTAACATAATCTTTTTGTGGGTCCCATCTAGCAAGCATGCCTATTTTAAAAATTTGATCTTTTGATTTGTCAATAAATTTCATTCTATCAAAATCATAACCATTATTTATAACTTGAATTTTTTTTTCATCATACCCAATTGAAACATGAATATTCTTAGACTTAAGTGAACAACTAATGATTTTTGATGGTATCCACCTAGATAAATAGGCACATATTTTTGACAAAATAATGGTAGAATTTGAAGCCCACTCTTTAGTTAAATTAGAGTTTCTTATATTCCAATAAATTTTTCTTACTCCTATAAATTTGCCTATAAGTCCTCCTAAAAAATCAGCATGATACATCCATGTTTGAATAATATCTGGTTTTTCTTTTTTCAAAATTGAATATAATTTTATAAATCCAAAAAAAGAAAATTTTCCTTTTTTCATATTTAATTTGAACAATTCTATGTTTTTTTTTTCAAAATAATTTTTATATATTCCAAAATCTATAAATGAAATTATAGTGTGTGAATAATTTTTGTCGTATCCTGTTAATCTCGCTAATACAGCTTGAGCACCACCTGATCCTAATCCAGAAATTATATGAAATACCTTTACTAATTTTTTATTTTGATCAAGAGTTCCCCAAGTATAATTAAATTCATACAACATTTTTTTAATATTATAAGAATTGTTAATTCTCTGATTCGCTTTTAGTTTTAACTCTTTCCAAGCTGATTGATCATTGAAATATAAATTCATAGCTTTTAAAAAACTATCAGCTAGTTTAAACTTATTTCTTGGCTCTACCGACCATCCAGTATCACCAACAATTTCCTCTGCATCTCCTACTTTTGTTGTAATATTGGGTATACCTAGCCTCATAGACTCGGCAACAACGTTTGGAAAACCTTCACTTCTACTTGACAAAACATGCACATCAATAAGATTGTAAAACTCATCAACCTGATCTTTTTTGAAATCACCCAAGAGATCAACTTGCTGACCTATATTAAGTTTATCGATCAGCTCTTTTATCTTAGAATTATCATTATCGATTTTGTGTCCAGCTAATAAAAACTTTATTTCAACTTTTTTTTGCAAATTTTTAAATTCTTCCAAATTCACTAGATAATGTATGGCCTCAAGGAAATTATTATAATCTTTTTGTGGATCCCATCTTGCCAACATACCAAAAACAAATTTATTATGATTACTATTTCTATTAACGATATCTCTCTCTGGATATCCATTATTAATTACTTTCATATTTTTTTTATAGCCTAATTGGTAATGAAAATTTCTACCTTCATAAGAATTTATGATTATTTTTTTTGGAATAATTCCTGATAAAAGTGCGCAAAACTTTGCTATTAACATTGTGTTTAAAGATTGAGTTTTAACAGTAAAAGTTGAATTTCTTAAATTCCAATAAATATTTTTAATTCCAGCTATTCTTGATATTAAACCACCAACTAAATCAGCGTGGTACATCCACGTTTGTACAATATCTGGTCTTTCTGATTTTAAAATTTTATATAATTTAATTAATCCTTTTAATCTAATTTTCCCTTTAGGGAAATTAAGAGTATAAATAGGAATACTTAATTTTTTAATTTGATCACCATATATACCTAGATCCATCATAGATATGACAAGGTGCTGATTTATTTTATCATTTTCTAAAATTCGAGTTAAAACTACTTGAGCACCTCCTGGACCCAGTCCTGAAATTATATGAATTATTTTCATAAAGAGATTTATATAAAAGATTTATTTATGATTAAATTTTTAATTTCCTCATTAAAAACTCTTTTTTCTCTCCAACCAAGTTTTTTCAATTTTGAGACTGAAATTTTATAAACTTTATCATTAAAAGGTCTATCAGTTATAAATTTATAGCACTTCTTGTAATTTAAATTTTTGACTTTAGACATCATTTTTACCAAGTCTAAAATTTTATAACATTTTTCTCCTCTTATATTATAAATTTCTCTAACTTTAGATTTTTTAGATATTAGATTTATTGCTTCACAAAAATCATCTACGTGTAAAAAATGCCTCAAAGTTTGACCTCTTCCATGAATAAGTACCTTATTTCTTTTAGTTAAAGCTTTAATAATAGCAGGTATTATTTTTTCTGAATGCTGCCTATTCCCATAAATATTATTAGATCTAACTATAATAATTGGTAACTTGAAACTTTTAATATACGTTTGAGCTAATAAATCTGCGCCAGCTTTAGAGGCTGAATAAGGATTGGTAGGTTCTAATAATGATTTTTCATCTTTATATTTAAATGTTTCTCCGTAAACTTCATCGGTGCTAATAAAAATTATTTTTTTCGGTTTTTTTTTTCTACAAATTTCTAAAAGTACATGAGATCCATAAGTATTACTCATTGTAAAATTTAACGAAGAATTATAAGATTTATCTACATGAGATTCAGCTGCAAAGTGTATTATTGTAGTTTGAGGTGTTATATATTTGTCATATAATTTTTTTTTGCATATATCACCTATAATCAACTTGTGATTTTTTAATTTTATTTTTTTAAAATACTTTAGATCTGAAGCGTAGGAATTTTTGTCAATTATAATTATATTTTTCCACTTATACCTATTTTTAAAATAATAATTTTTACCTGCAAAACCCAAACCTCCTGTAATTAATAGTTGTTGTTTCATTTTTTTAACTCTCTTATTGTTTCTCTTATAATATTTTTTTTATTAATTTTAAGTAAATTCGTTATTTTTGATATATCTAAAGTTTGACTTACTATTTTTTTTCCTGTTTTTACAGTTTTAGCATCTTTAAAAACCTTTTTACCTAAAAACAAGGTGATTACTTTTTTCATATTAAGACCCTTCTCTGAGCCTACGTTATACAAGCCATATTCAATTCTATCATCTAGCATCATTTTAAAAATTATTTTAAGAGAGTTTATCGAAATAAAATCTTTTTGACTTTTAAGGCTTATATTAAAATCAATTTTTTTAAAGTTATGATAATTTTTATATAGCAAGTCAAAAAAAGTGTTCTTAGAGTATGAGTTTTTAAGAAATGCGTTGGATAATCTGTATATAAAATATTTCTTTGTATTTTTTTTTATTAATTTTTCAACCATATATTTATTGTAAGTGTAAGGTAATTTAATGTTAAGTTTTTTTATTTTTTCTGAACATTTAGGTTTTGTTGGATATAATTTTGAGGAAGAAATATAATGTATTTCTTTGTTAATAAATTTTTTTAATATTTTTTTTTCAAAAAAAAAATTCTTTTCTTTTTTCCACAAAATATTTATTAGGCATACTTAGAAGTATCAATTTATCATATTTTTCAAAATTTATTTTTTTAAATTCTCTATGAGAATAAAAATTTTCTTTATTTAGAAAATTAAAAGCCTTAGCCAAGAAACTATTTTTTCCAATTAATAAAATATTTTTCATTTAATAAAATTAAGAATTTTATTGGCTCGAGTTTCCCATGTATATTTTCTTTTAAAATGACTATAAGCATGCATCGAAATTTTTTTTTTTAAAGATGTATCTGAACTTACCATTCTTATTTTATTTGCCCATTCTATTGGATTTTTATAATTACATAAGATACAGTTTAAATTATTTTTTAATACTTCTTTCAAGACTTGATTATTTGAGGATATAATTATTTTTTTATTTGACATATATTCAAATATTTTTAGTGGTGACATAAATTTACTTGTATCAAGCTTATCTCCAAATACTCTTACATCATCAGAATATGGAGCCAAAACAATATCAAAAATATGATAATATTTTTTTAAACTACTTTGATTTTTGAAGCCTAAAAAATTAACATTTTTAGGAAAATTTTGTGAATCAAATTTGTAGTTACTGTAGTCTCCAATTAAATAAAAATTAAAATCTTTTAAAATTAAAGATATTTTTTTTATTAATTCTATGCCACGACCTTTATAGAAAGACCCAACATATCCAACATTTTTATTAGAAAAATTTATTTTACTCTTTATAAGATTATGTTGTTTTTGATTTGCACTATCGGGTAACACACTTATTTTATTTTCTATATTGTAATTTGTATTTTCTATTAAATATTTTTTTAAGTTTTTTGAAATAACAATAATTTGAACAAGATTCTTTCTTTTAGAAAGTAAATTAAATATTTTAAAAAATATTTTATTATGAAATGGATGATGTAATTCAACTATTATTTTACAATTTAGCAAAAGTAGAATTAATGATGCTATAGGACTTCTTGAAATAAAAAATTTTTTTTCGAATATCTTGATCTCTTTTAATATATTTAAAATAAACATTATTTTATTAAAAAAAACTATATTAGAAGAATTAACAATTTTTATGTCAAAATTATTAACATCATAAAATTTAAATATATTTTTAACTTTATGTAATAAATTTTTATTCTGATTAATTGTAATTAACTTAAAATTTTTTTTTTTGGATATTTTCGCTGACATTTGCATCACATGCTGACTATAAGCAGAAATAGATGGTATTGTTGCTTCAGCTATATAATAAATTTTCATTTAAACAACTTTTCAAATTGATTTAAGAATTTTTTTTCAGAATAATTTTTTTTAAAATAAATAAATGAATTTTGTGAAAATTTATTTATATTTTTTTTAGATTTAATAAAAAATAATATTTTTTTTTTTAGTTCTTTTTTATTATTTTCATCAAAAATTAAGCCATTATATTTATTTTTTATATAAAAATTAGTCCCATTATTATTTCCACAAATTACCGGAGTTCCTTGTCCCAAAGATTCTAAAACTGAAATTGAGGCTGGTTCATTGATAGACGGCATTATTAGCACATCACATAATCTATAATAATTAAAAATTTTTTTATATTTTAAGTTTTTATATATTTTTATTTTATTAGTAATTCTATTAATACTAATTTGTCTCCTAACTGATTCATAATAATTTTTATGTAATTGTGATGAGACTTCCCCAATAATGTATAATTTAAAATTATAATTACGATGTAATTCAGAAAATATTTTAATCAATAATAATAAATTTTTTCTTGGAATAAATTTACCAACAAATAAAAAATTTGTAGTTTTATTTTTTTTTTTTATTTTTTTTTTTATTTCTACTAAAAATGGTACATAAAAAAAGTTATAAAAAAATATATTTTTTTTAAAACTGTTAAATATTGGCGTATAAAATTTTGAACTCAAAACATAATTTCTTATAGAAAAAAATAATAATTTTAATTTATGTTTTTTAAAAAAACTCTTATCTAATTGTTCGTAAAAGACTATTTTTATACCTAAAAATTTAGCAATTATTATTACAAATAATCCAAAAATTTTATTATAATTTCTTATAATTATTAAATCAGGTAATTTATTTTTTAAAAAATCATAAAGTTTTATAAAATTCGGAAAATAAAATCTATTATTCTTGTTAAATTTTGAAAAAATTTTCATTAATATTTTAGATATGATTGACTCTTTTAAGATTATTGGTTTTAAAAATGTATAGTCTTCGATGATCTGTTTATTTGCAACTAGCATATCTACACTATATTTTTTATTTAAAGTTTTAATTGTTTGAAATAAATTTGTGTGAAATCTTGGGCAAATAAATAATATTGTTCTTTTCACTTTATTATTATACCAGAATATTTTTTATCATTTTTAATAAGATAATATTTTTTATTGACTAATCTTGCAAAATCAATGAAAGCATAATTATCTTTAACATCATCAGAAATTAACAAACCTTTTTTTTTAATATATGGCCAAATTTTTTTATAAAACCAGTATCTTCCATAATAACTTTTATCACTATCATAGTGAACTAAATCAAAAATAAAATTCGATTTAAGAATTTTATTTAATATTACTCTGTCTGGATATTTATAAAGTGTCCACATTTTAAAATACTTTTTTGGAACTGCTATACCAACATAATCCTTATTTTCTTTATCCATATAAGGCATGTCTATAGATATAAGAGCTCCTTTCTTGTTCTTATTTATTGCATCCAAAAATGCAAAAGAAGACCATCCTAAAGCAACACCAGTTTCTAAAATTTTAATAGGCTTTTTTTTTAAGCAAATATTATAAATTAAATTAATGTCAGCTGCTCCACCAAATTTTTTAATATATTTTTTTAAGATTTTTTTTCTATTTTGAAAAACTTTTGAATTCGAAAATTTATTAATTTTGCTTATTTTAAATAATTTTTTTAAAATTTGTTCTGAGGTGAAAAAATTTTCTAAATCTTTGGAATTAACATTAATTTCTTTATTTCTAAAAAAATTAAAAAATTTATTCTGTAAAATAAAAAAAAAATTTAAGATAAATTTAAAATTTTTTACATACCACTTGATATAAAAAATTAATATGACAATTTTATTTGACTTTTTTAGCAATCGCGTAACCTCGATTATCGGTTGAATTCAAATACTCAATTTTATAATCAGATTTATTTCCAATGTTTTGTAAATACTCAGTTAATTCTGGAAATTGATTTTTTGTTATATCGTCAAAAACTATTAAATCTCCAACTTGTTGTCTTTCAGAAACAAACTTAAACTCTCTTTGAACATTTATTTTGTTGTGGACAGCGTCTAAAAACGCAAAATTAATTCTACTCACAAAAAGATTTTGTAAAATATTTTTAGTATCTCCTGATAGGAAAATAATATTATTTTGTAATTCATGCCAATCTTTTAAAATTTCTTCTCTGGATCTTTTACCCTTTTCATCACCAAATTTGTTCCAAAATATTTTTACTTTAGAGGGAATAATATCTAATGTTAATATTTTATAATTTTTAAAATCCGAATCTTCGAAAGCCTTTGCCATACATAAAGCTGAAAATCCAACAGCTGTTCCTGTTTCTAAGACAGTAACTTGAATTTTTTTATCATTTATTTCATCTATAAATTTTCTTAAAAGAGAATAAAGAATTCGCCCATGTTGATAATTCGGTTTTGAATTTTTTATTGATATTTGTGTTTTTAATGCAATATTATTTATCCATTGTTTATTTATTGAAAAACCACATTTTTTTTCAAAGCTATCAATATAATTGTAAGTTTCATTTTCAACTCCTTCAATTAATTTTTTATAATCATTATCATTACCTAGTGGTTTATTTGAAATAGGATTATTGGTTGAAATTTTAACTATTTTAAAACTATATCTTTTTAAATAATTTATAATTTTTTTTATCATTATGATAATCTTTATTTAAAATCAAAATTAAAAGTAGAAATAATTTTCAATAAGTCATTTGGATGTATCAAATTACATTTTCTAATATTATCTAAAAAATAATCATAATTTTTGTTTATCAATTCTGATTTCATATTTTTATAGTTTGATTTTTTATTAACGAAAGCACATCCTACTCCGCTATCTATATCTGCAATGTAAAAATCTATGTTTTCTGACTCATTCAATTCAATTGCAACTTTCCATACATCACCTGACCACGACTCATTACATCTTGGAACGTGTTCTATTTTCCAATCTCTTGGTAGCAAGTCATGAATAAAAATAATTCCATAATTATTTATATTTTTAATAGAATTAATTACGTCTTTTTGACATTGTTCATAGTGATGTAGACCATCAACAAATATCACATCAAATAAATCTTTATTTTGATTAAAAAAATTGTCACTTGTATCTCTTACGGTTCCACCACTATTTGGGTCAACACCTGTTTTAAACTCTTCCTCCAAAGCCACAGCATTAAAATTTTGATCTCTATCACAACCTATTTCTAGATAATTACAATTATTTTTTAATTCTTTAATTCTAAATACACCTTTATTTATAATCGCATGCCTATTTATATGCTTATTTTTCCAATCATGCTTAAACAATCTGTTACTCTTTTTTTTCTTTATATAGCCATAGTATAAAGCTTTAAACTCATAGCTAATTCTTTTAAGATAACGTTTTTCCAAAATTTGTGGCAACAACAATTTAAAATGATTTAACTTCATATATTTATAATCTTAATGAATGTTTATATTAATTAAATTTATTAATTCAATAAGTTAAGATACTGTTCTGAAATTTTTTCAATAGAAATCTTTTGTAATTTTTTACTATAATTTGGTTTTCCTTTTAAATTTAAGATGTATTGAATAGAATCTGCCATATGTTTTGGATTGTTTATTTTTGTAAGTTTTGCGTATTTTTCATTTTTTAATAATTCAGAAGGTCCATAATTACAATTAGTACTTACAATCTTCTTATTTAAAGCCATTGCTTCAAGTAAACTATTTGGCATTCCCTCAAAATTTGAGGATAAAACAAATAATTTAGATTTATATAAATAATAAAATGGATTTTTATTATATCCAATTAGTTTTACTCTTAAATTTAAACATAGTTTGTTAATTAAATTAGATAGATTTTTTCTCTCTTTGCCTTCTCCAATAATAACTAAAAATAAATTTTTTAATTTAAGTAAATTAAATGCCTTAATTAAACACTCATAATTTTTTTGTTTCTCCAATCTTCCTATGGAAATTATAAAATTTTTTTTGAAAAGTAATTTACTTTTTATTTTAGAATTTTTAATTATTTGCTTTACAGAAATTGGATTATAAATAACTTTTGTTTTATAATAAAATTTTTTAAAATAATTTAGAAAATCTTTTTTAATTCCTTTTGAAGGTGCGATAATATAATTTGATCTTGTATAAGTTAAATTTATAAGAAACTTAATTAAAAACTTTTCAATAAAGTTCATTTTTTTAATTTTTTCAGAGAAATTATTACACTCTTTTAAGACAAGTATGCTCTTTGATCTTGCAATTTTATGAGAAATACTTGCAACTATGTTGGAATTATGAAGAGCTGTTAAAAAAATATCAGGTTTATTTTCTAAAAAATAATTCGCTAAAATCAAAATTGAATTACTTGTTTTTTTTTTATTAAAATCGATAAGATTAATTTTGCTATTTAATCTATGAACTAAAGGACCTTTTTTTTTAGTTAACAAAAAATCAACTTTAAAATTTTGTTGAATAAAAAAATTAGCTAAATTTACATACACATTCTCTGCACCTCCATGTTCAAGATTTGGTAAAAATATAGAAATTTTTTTTTTCATGACTATATACTTAAATAATCCTTTTTAGCTGAGGAAACTTTATTAATTAAATCTTGATCTAAATCAGCAATTTTAATCTCTTTTTTATCTGAAATTTTATCAAAGAAATTTATTAAAAGTCTAAATTTAAATTTATGTAAAAGACTGGAAATTAAATAACTTCCTAAATCCTCAGATGAAATTAAATCAAATTTTTTCAAATAATAATTTTTTACATAATGTGGAATATTTTTAGAAGCAGTTTTTTTTTTTAAAATTTTAATTATATTTTTTTTAATAAAACTTCTTAATAAATATTTAATCAATTTTTGATTCAAAAATAAAAAAAACATAATAAACTTATAAGATAAAATACTTGGTGATTTTTTTATTTTTATACTTTTTTTTTTGCTTAAGCTAAAAATACTTGTATTAAAGACTTGATCAATTTTTTCAAGATTTGAAAGTTTAATTACACTTACTTTTTTAAATCTTTTTTTATATAAGTCTATTAGGTGAGTAAAATAAAAATTTTTCATAACAAAATTTCCAAATAATTTTTCTGCATCATAGTTATCAATAAAAGTGTTGAATTTTTTTAACTCAAATTGATTTATATTTCTTTGAAGATATAAAGATTTTAAATAATCCTCTGGTTCTCTTAAAGTTATCAAAATATGTGAATTTTCACCAAAAGCCTTTAAATTTAAGTTAGCATAATTTTCCCAAAGATGAGGCGACCAACCAGATAGAGCCTCTGAGCTAATAAAATCATTATCAGTAAAATCTAATTTATCTACTAGATCTGGAGCAAATCTCATCTTATTAGTATGATCTCTAATTAAATGCTCAGCTTTATTATAATCTAGATTTTTTTTTTCTGAAATTTTTGGAAAAACTTTATGCTGTAAATATGTAGTTGCTGTTTTTGGGAGTCCAATATGAACAATTTTCATAAAAAAATTTAATTTTTACTTTTTAAGTAATTTTAGAAGTTTATCATTTAAAATTTTATGTCTAAAATTTTTGAACCATAAATTGTAATTTTTTAAAGCTAATTTTTTTCTTATTTTTTTATTAATTGTAATTTTCCTCAATATTTCATACCAGGTGTCTGAAGAATAAACCAAATAATTTAAGCTCTCATCATCGAAATACCTTACTACTGAAGGAGTAGGTTCAGTAACCACAGGAATATTAAATTGAGCAAAAACTAAGTGTCTTCCAATATTTGTTGGATGTTTAAATTTTAAGTTAAAATTCTCTTTATCATCATTGCTCAATACATTTAAAAATTTATCATTTAACAATGTTTGAGGAACTAAGCCTATGTCTGTAATAGAAAGTTTTTTTTCAATATTTTTATATGAATATTGTACATGTTCTATTGTGATATTAGAATTTTTTGGTAAAAATTTTACTTTTCCAAGTCTTTGAATATTATAAATTAAATTAATAATTATTTTAATATTTAAATTTTTCGATATTTTTAAAATTGAATCAAATATTTTTTTTTTAGAATTTTCAATATGAACTTTATTACCATGATAAGTGATAACTAAATTTCTATTAATTTTTGATTTATTTGAATTTTTAATTTTATATTCAGGATAAGGTGGATAAATTAAACTTTTTTTAAATTTTACTTTCGTAGAAAAAAATATTTTCGACTCAAGACCATTAAAAATTATTAAATAAAATTTAAAATTTAAATTATTGGAATGACCATATCTAGGCTCTACTAATATGAGATTATTTTTATTTTTTAACAAACTTATATTTTTAATTTTACTAAAATTACTTTGAAGAAATATATAATCATATGAATTAAAATTTTTTGGTAATATATTGTTAAATTTAATTTTAAAATGTTTGCATTTAGATAAGCTATTTTTGTAAAAGATATAGCTAGCAGAATCTTTTTTTGTATATAAATATAAAATTCTTATCATTTTTTAACAACATTATTATCAGATACTTCGTAAACAAGATCACAAAGACTAAGATTGGCCGGTCTATGAGTTATCATAATAATTGTTTTATTGTATTTTTTTAAGTTCTCTAAAAGTTTTTTTTCAGTACTGACATCTAATGCACTTGTTGCTTCATCTAAAATTAATATTTCTTTATTTGCATATAAAGCCCTTGCAATAGCTATTCTTTGTATTTGACCCCCAGATACTCTTGCACCTTTTTCTCCAACTGTAGTATCAATATTATCTTTAAGATCAGAAACATAATTATCCAATAAACAATCTTTAATTATTTGATCTATTTTTATTGAGGAATTTTCATCTCCAAAAGTAATATTCTTTCTTATACTCTCATCAAGCATAAAAGTTTTTTGAGGAACATATGCAAAGAGGCTGGTTATTCCAAAATTTTCATTTATTTCTTTACCGTCAATTTTAATTTTTCCAGATGAAAGTTTTAATATTCCTGTAATTAAATCGATTAAAGTACTTTTACCAGAGCCACTCTCTCCAAAAATCCCGATTATTTTATTTTTCTCTATTGATAAGTTTACTTTTTTTAAAATGATATTACCTGTTGTTGAGTATGAGAAATTACCATTTTCAATCGTAATATTTTCATTAAATTTAGCTTTATCATAATTAGCATTTCTTAATTTATTTTCTTCCAAAATTTCAAACTCGTTAATGACTTTATTTATTGCTACTAAAGCAAATTTAAAACTTTGTTTTGCTATAATTATTCGATTTACACTTGGAAGAATTTTAAAGATAGCTGCACCATACATTGCTATTATTGGGATAATCTCTAATTGATCTTTATTAACTTTTAACAAAAGTAATATTATTAATGATATTATAAATATTGCAAATATTTCTAAAATATATCTTGGTACAATATTTATGAAAGACATGTTTTTATAAAGGTTAATAGATGTAATATTGCTTTTATTAAAACGATTAAGATATGGCTCTCTTTTTGAATAAATTATTAATTCTTTTATTGAGCCAAATATTTCAGAAAAAGTTTTAAATTTAATAAATTCTTGTTCTTGTCTTAAAGATCCCCATTTTTTAATTTTTTTTTTTATAAAAAAAACATAAAAAAAGAAAAAAATACCCAAAAATAAAAGTAAAATTAAAGTAGAGTAAGGGCTGATAAAAAAAATTAAAACTCCAATTCCAAAAATTATTGTATATTCCGAAAGTAATGTAAAGTTAGCTATTGTTGAAGATGCAAATAAATCGACATCATGTAGTAGATTTCTTAAAATTTCTGATGAATTTTTTTTCAGAAAAAAATTATATGGCTGATAAACGTATAAATTTAATAACTTGTTACCAAGATTAGCTTTAACACCGAATACAAATCTAGTTATATGATAATGAATTAATATTGCCACTATATTTTTTAAAATATAAAAAAATATTACAAAGGATAGTACAATTAAAATTTGAGTATTTTCGTTATAAGAATTTAAAAAAAAAAAATATTTTTCTAAAAAGTCTCTATCAAATATAATTTTTATTATAGGTATTATCATACCTAAACCTGCAGTCTCTAAAAGCATTAATATAATTAGAAAAGGAAAAATTAAATAAAATTGAATTTTTTCTTTTGATGAAAGTAAAGGTGGTAATTGCTTTAATAATTTGAACATTTATTTTTTATATTGCAAATACCATTCAACAAAATTTTTTATACCTTTTTCGATATTGGTTTTTGGTTTATAACCTAATTTATTTTTTATTTTAGTCATACTTGCCCTTGTTGATTTTATATCGCCTGCTTGAAGCGGTAAAAATTTAATTTTAGCTTTTTTATTTAAATTTTTTTCAATGATTTTTACATATTCCATTAATTTCACAGGATTATCATTTCCTATGTTAAAAATTTCAAACGGAGAGGATGAGGTATCTGGTGTTGGATTCTTAAGTTTATATTTAGATTTAGGAATTTTATGAATTGCTCTAATTATTCCATCTACAATATCGTCAACATAAGTAAAATCTCTGATATGGTCACCATAATTAAATACTTCAATACTTTTGTTTTTTTTAATATTATCTACAAATTTATACAATGACATGTCTGGTCTAGACCAAGGACCATAGACAGTAAAAAATCTTAATCCAGTGCAAGGTAGTTTGTAAAGATGGCTATAACTATGAGCCATTAATTCATTAGATCTTTTTGTGGCTGCATAAAATTGAATTGGATGATCAGCTGTATGATTTTCTTTGAATGTAAATTTTTCATTTAGACCATAAACACTACTAGTGCTTGCAAATACAAGATGCTTAACTTTGTTTTCTTTGCTCAATTGAAGAATATTAAAAAAACCTTCAATATTATTTTTTAAATATTTTTCTGGAAACTCAAGAGAATATCTTACTCCTGCCTGAGCAGCCAAATTAACTACATAATCAGGTTTGATTTTTGCAAAAATTTTTTTTAAATTATTATAATTAGCAATATTAATTTTTAAGTTTTTAAAATTTTTAAATTTGTTATTTTTTAATATGTTCTCTATTCTGTCTCTTTTCAACTTTACACTATAATAACTATCAAAATTATCTAAACCTATAACTAAATTTTTTCTGTTTTTTTGCAGTTGCAAACATAAGTGTGAACCTATAAATCCAGCTGAACCTGTAACTAAAATTTTCATGATATTATTTAAATATTATTTTTTAAGTACCATTGATATGAAGTTTTTACTATATTTTCAATATTACTTCTTTTTGGAGTCCAATTTAATATCATTTTAGCCCTATCTATATTGGACATCAAAATTGAAGGGTCCCCAAATCTGTTTTTAACATATTTAAATTTAACTTTTTTCTTCTTATAATCTGAAACAGCATTAATTACCTCGAGCACAGAGTAAGTTTTTCCTGAACCCAAATTAAAATAATTTTTCTTTTTAAGATTGTTCTTAATCAATTTTTTTAACCCTTTTACATGAGCCTCGGCTAAGTCTGAAACATGAACATAATCTCTCATACAGGTGCCATCTTTTGTCTTGTAATTATTTCCAAAAACCTTAACTAATTTATTCATTTCACAAGCATTTATAACATTTGGAACTAAATGAGTTTCGGGTATGTGGGACTCTCCTATCTCAACATCAGAATCTGCTCCTGATGCGTTAAAATATCTAAATATGCAAAAATTAATTCCATAAATATCTGAATAATCCTCAAGTATCCTTTCTACAAATAATTTCGATTTTCCATAAGGACTTATTGGTTCTTTGTGGAAGTTTTCTTTAATCGGTTTAGAATTATCTTTTACCTCTCCGTATACTGCAGCTGTACTTGAAAAAATAAAATTTTTAATTTTATTTAATCTTATAAATTCTAATAAATTTATGCTTCCAGTTACATTATTTAAATAAAATTTTGTAGGATCTTTATATGACTCTCCAACTTCAATATTTGATGCTAAATGAATTACCCCTTTAAATTTTATTTTTTTTATTTTTTTAAAATCTGATACTTTTTTTAAATCTCCTTTAATAAATTTGCCCCATTTCACAAATTTTTTATAACCGTTGCTTAAATTATCAAATACGATGGGGTCGAAACCATTTTTCTTCAATTCTTTACAAATATGGCTTCCTATATAGCCCGCACCACCAGTGACTAATATTTTCATAGATATACTTTTATTTAAAAAATTTTAAGATTTTAAAAAATAAATTTCGAAATTTAAAGAAAATAAAATTAATATTGAATTTATTATCTGGGGAAGGCGCCATTATTGATAAGAAATAATATTTAGATTTAAAAAATTTATTTAGATATAACTTTTTATTTCTAAGATCATGGTCGTACATTGGATTTTCGAAAAAAGTGTAACCAAATAAATTTATAACTTCTATATCGCCCCATCTATACATAAATTGACCATTGCTATCATTTATAGTCTTGATGTATTCATCCCATCCATTATCTTTAAACATTTTAATATTATATAAATTGCAATTACCCGCTGACCAAAGAAGCTTGTGCATTTTATTTTCATCTTTACTTAAAACAGCATCTTTCAGATTTTTATTTTTCGGTATAATATTATTTTTTGAGATATAATTTAGATAAAACTTCCACAAATTTTCTCTAGTATTAATTACATTTTCATTAATATAATTCCATGTATATGCGGTAGCTATGGGATAATCTTCTAAAATTTCAAATAAATTAAAATTTATTTTTTTTCTAAACCAACTGTCATCATCAATTCTCATTATATAGTTATACTTTTTCAAATGATCAGTTATACATCCGATCTCATTATATGACGTAATATTGCTGCAAAATCTTTCCATAAAAAGATAGCCAACTCTTTTTTTTCCACTAAAGTGTTTTTTTACATAAGGATTATAGCTTCTATTGTAAAATATTTCTTCTTCAGGAATATTTTCGGGTATTCTTGGAAAAATTTCTACAAAGTGAATTTTATTTTTGCTACTTTTTTTTATGTAATCAGTAAAATCTTTTTCATATGTTCCACTGAAAAAATATATATATACTGGCAAATTAAATTGAGAATTATAATTCTCCCAAAACTCGTCTAAACATTTTTTTAATAAAAATTTTCTTGATGAAAGGATGTAGACTGCGCATTCAGAATTGTTCATTAGTATATAAACAATTTAAAACTTTAAATTTAATTTAACTAGATAATTTTTTAAAATAATTGACATAACCCTCAACACCCTCTTCTATTGATATTGTAGGCTCCCATCCTAGAATTTTTTTTGCCTTTGAGTTTGTTATTTCAGAATTATCTACACTTAATTCACCTTTTCTTGTTTCGTCTGTTATATAATTTATTTCTGTTCCAGGTATATATTTACTTACTAAATCAGCCAGCTCTTTGATTGTGGTGTCACTACTCCCTTCTAAATTAAATATTTGGTTATCAGCTTTTTCAGACAAACTCATAACATGAGCTCTTGCCAAATCTTTAATATGTACAAATCTCCTTTTTGCTGAACCATCACCTACTATGTTCAATGGTTTTTGTGTTAAAGCATTTTCTGTGAATGATCTTAAAACTAATCCTTTCCACATTCTAGGTCCATAAGGGATCCCATATCTCAAAATTGTAAAATTTAATTTTTTCAAAGAACGAAAATCTTGACATAAAAACTCTGAAACTAATTTTGATGTAGTATAGAAATGTCCACCACACTCTGGTTTGATATTTGCTGACTCATCTAAATAAATTTTCTCTCCTGTTTTATTGTAATCTTTATCCACAGCATTATAAACCCAGACTGTGCTCGCTAATATTACCTTTTTAATATTAGCCTCAGAGCATGCTAATAATAAAGATGCTGTGCCCTTTACATTAACATCCATTGTTTCTACCACGTCTTCAATAGACCTTCTTGCATTTGCAATTGCTGCAATATGATAAACATATTCTATTGAATTTTCTTTAAGAAAATTAATAATGCTGCCTGTATCATTAAGATTGATATTTACATAATTAGTAGCATCATTGGGTTTAACTACGTCCATGTTGTAGACATTATGATTCTCTTCTCTTAACGCATCAATAATGTGGCTGCCTATAAATCCCGAACCACCTGTAACCAAAATATTACTCATAACTGTCTATTAAATCATTTAATGTTTTATACGTAAATTCAACTTCTTTATCATCTAAATTTGGATAAATTGGAAGACATATATGTCTACCACAAACATCTTCTGCAATAGATAATTTTCCATCTAAATTCAAATGTTTTAATACAGGTTGTAAGTGAAGAGGAAGATCATATACACCCCCTGGTAATCCAACTCCTTTTTGTTTGGATTTCTCTTTAAATTCAGATCTATCAACTTCTTTTGGAAGGTAAACAGTATATTTATACCAACCAGATAAATTATTAACTTTTAGTCTTTCAAACTTTTGAGATAAATTTTCATCATAAATTTTCGCTATAGCTCTTCTTTTTTTTAAAAATTCATTTATTTCTGAAATATGAGATAAACCTACACTTGCAGTTATATTGCTCATTCTATAGTTAGAAGAAAGTACTGTATGTACTGACTCCCATTGAGATTTCTTTCCATAATCTCTTAATCTTCTACAATTTTCATCTAATAATTTATCATTCGTTAAAACCATTCCACCTTCACCAGATGTAAAAGTTTTAGTTGAAAAAAAAGAATAAGCTGCAGCAATTCCAAATTGACCAGGATATTTACCATCAAAACTTGATCCATGTCCATGAGCAGCGTCTTCTATTAGATAAATTTTATTATCATCACAAAATTTTTTAATTTCATGTATTTCGTCTGTTATAACACCGCCAATATGAACTAAACAAACCGCACCTGTATTACTATTAAAATTTTTTTTTATATTTTCTAAATCTAAACACATATTACTTCTAGAAACATCTGCTAATACAGGTTTGGCACCTGCAAAATGGATAGAATTATATGTGGCTATAAAAGTATTTGTTGGTAATATAACTTCTTTGCCCTCTAGATCTAGAGCTCTGAATATAACATCTAATGCAGATCCACCACTAGATACGGCACAACCATAGTTGCAGTTGTTTATTTTTGACCACTCTTTCTCAAATTTTTCAACATATTCTCCTGCAGCGAGCTGCCCACTATCAAGAATATCAGATACGTCCTTTAAAATCTTATCTTTTTGCTTTTTAGAGAAAAATATTTTTAAACTTTTGACTTCCATGATGACCTAATACAATAAAATTTTTTAAAAACAACTTAATAAGAAGAATTATTCAAATTATATTTTAAAAATCTAAGAGATTAAAATTGCTACTTTTTACTGAAATATTTGTATTTTTTGGAAAGAAAAAATTTGTTTCTTTATTGTTTTCAATGAAATTTTCAAAATCTTTGATACTCTTTTTCCCATCCTCTATATGAACTTTTATACTTTCTTCTGTTTTAAAATTATCAATCATAGACAAATTGTGCATTCCCTGTTGATAAAAATCAAAGCCAAAGATGTATATGTTTTTAACTTTAAGTACATTAACAAAATAGATTACTGCTAATAATCCTGATCCTGATATTTTTTTATCATAAAAATCTTTGACCGTCTTACCAGAAAAATAATTTACTTTGCCATATAATAACCCTTTAAAATTTCTCCTCTTTTCTGTTTCCTCTTTTTGATCTGAAGTTCTTGCTATAAAACATTGGGAAATATTAAATTTTATAATCTTTAATAATGGCATCACTCCCTCTTCAATATTAATTATTGGAATTACATTCTTGGTTGTTAATGAGTCAATATTTTTGCTCATATCTCTTTTGGTAAAATTAACAGTTAACAGATTATTTATATCTTTTAATTTTTCAAAATTATCAAAATAACTGTTTAAAGTTTTACCTCTACCTAAGACTATTAAATCTTCAGATAAAGAAAATTCCTTTTTTGTTATAAATAATTTAATAAATTGTCTAATTAAAATTATTGTTAGCTTCCTTAAATATCTTTTAATCATCAATAAAATTTTTTGTTTTAAAATAACTTAAAGCAATAAGTGATAAAGTTGGGGGTATTACAGAAATATCCTTAACACTAGAGCTATCTACACAAATTATATTAGTACCAAATTTAGAATTTAATATTTTATCTAAATTATAATATTTATTTTTA
>CACEEO010000017.1 GCA_902558585.1 uncultured Pelagibacteraceae bacterium
TAAAAAAACCAAAAATGCCGCAAACAAAGTCCTAAATTTTTTTGCTATAACAATTCCATTAATTACAATAATTGTAATTTTTAACTTAAATACATGAAAGCATATAATATTATAGACCATGAGTACGATGTTGTTGTACTTGGTGCAGGCGGATCAGGTTTAAGAGCGGCAGTAGGGCTTAGCGAAGCTGGCTTAAAAACAGCTTGTATCTCAAAAGTATTTCCTACCAGAAGTCATACATCAGCTGCACAAGGTGGAATATCAGCAGCATTAGGAAATATGGGAGAAGATGATTGGAGATGGCACATGTATGATACTGTCAAGGGTGCAGATTGGTTAGGTGATCAAGATAGTATTGAATACCTTTGTAAAGAAGCACCTAAAGCGGTTTTAGAATTAGAGAAATATGGAGTTCCATTTAGTAGAACTGAAGAGGGAAAAATTTATCAAAGACCATTTGGTGGAATGACAAAAAATTATGGAAATGGAATAGTCCAAAGAACTTGTGCAGCAGCTGATAGAACAGGACATGCTATTTTACACACATTATATGGACAAGCGTTAAAGCATAATACAGAATTTTTTATAGAATATTTTGCATTAGATTTGTTGATGAAGAATGGAGAATGCAAAGGTCTAATTGCTTGGAATTTGAATGATGGCACAATTCATAGATTTAGAGCGCACACAGTAATTATTGCTACAGGTGGTTATGGAAAAGTTTATTATTCAGCAACATCAGCACATACTTGCACTGGTGATGGTAATGCAATGGTTTTAAGAGCTGGATTGCCGCTTCAGGATATGGAGTTTGTTCAATTTCACCCAACAGGAATTTATGGCCACGGTACCTTAATAACAGAAGGTGCGCGAGGAGAAGGGGGCTATCTTACAAATTCTAAAGGTGAAAGATTTATGGAAAGATATGCTCCAAATGCAAAAGATTTAGCATCAAGAGATGTTGTTAGTAGATCTATGTCTATTGAGATTAATGAGGGAAGAGGTGTTGGAAAAGATCAAGATCATGTTCATTTGAACCTAAGTCACTTAGATAAAGATATTATTGAAAGCAGGCTTCCTGGAATTACTGATGCAGCAAGATTATTTGCAAATGTAGATGTAACTAAAGAACCAATTCCTGTTGTACCAACAGTTCATTATAATATGGGTGGTATTCCAACAAACTATAAAGCAGAAGTATTAACTGTAAATGGCTCAGAAAAAACTGTTCCAGGTTTAATGGCTATAGGAGAAGCGGCATGTGTCTCTGTTCACGGAGCAAATAGACTTGGTTCTAATTCTTTAATTGATTTAGTAGTATTTGGAAGAGCAGCAGCAAAAAGAGCAGCTGAATTAGTTAAGCCAGGAACACCTCATGAGGAAATTCCTGAGTCAGAAACACAAAAATGTTTAGATAGATTTGATAAACTTAGAAATGCACAAGGAAATAATAGTACTGCAGAACTTAGACTTTCAATGCAAAAAACCATGCAGTCGAAATGTGCAGTTTTTAGAACAGAAAAAAATCTTAAAGAAGGTGTTGATGATATTAAAAAAACCTATGATGGTATGGACTCAATTTCAGTTAAAGATAGGTCTTTAGTATTTAATACTGATTTAGTTGAAACATTAGAATTTGATAATTTAATAAGACAAGCAGTAACTACTGTAGAATCTGCATATCATAGAAAAGAGAGCAGAGGTGCTCACGCGAGAGATGACTACCCAAAAAGAGATGACGAAAAGTTTATGCAACATACTCTTGCTTGGTGTGATGGAAAAAATACAAAGATTAGTTACAGAGCAGTGCACAAATCAACTTTAACAAACGAAGTTCAATATTTTCCACCACAAGAGCGGGTATATTAATGGTTCAGCTAAGCTTACCTAAAAATTCAGAGGTTAAAAAAGGCAAATATTTTAAAGACAAAACTGGATCTAAAAATTTAAGAAAAGTAAATATTTATAGATGGGATCCATCGACAGAAGAAAATCCTAGGATTGATACATACGAAGTTGATATGAATAATTGTCCATCTAAGGTGCTGGATATTTTAAATAAAATTAAAAACGAAATTGATCCTACATTGGCCTACAGAAGGTCTTGTGCTCATGGTGTTTGTGGCTCTTGTGCTATGAATATGGGAGGAAAAAACGGACTAGCTTGCACAACTCCGCATGCAGAGATAGACGGTGATATCGATATTTATCCTCTACCTCATTTAAAAGTTAAAAGAGATTTGATTGGTGATTTAGATGGCTTATATAAACAATATCAATCTATTGAACCTTGGTTAAAAAATAATTCAACAAAACAGACAACAGAAATTTATCAGTCTAAAGAAGATAGAGCAAAACTTGATGGTGCTTACGAGTGTATTATGTGTGCTTGCTGTTCTACATCTTGCCCAAGTTATTGGTGGAATGGAGATAAATATTTAGGTCCAGCAGTTCTGCTACAGGCTTATAGATGGATTATTGATAGTAGAGATGAAGAGAGAAAAGCTAGATTAAAAAAAGTTTCAGATGAATTAAAATTATATAGATGCCATACAATATTAAATTGTACAAATGCATGTCCTAAGGGCTTGAATCCAGCAAAAGCTATAGCTGAAATAAAAAAAATGTTAGCAACAGCTAATGTTTAAATAGACTATTCGATATTTTTGATCTAAAACACCGTACTCATGAAATTAATAGAACACTTCGTAAACGGTAAAATAATTCCGGGATCTTCAGATAAAAAAGGAAAAGTTTTTAATCCAGCAACTGGTGAACAAGAGTCAGAGGTAAGACTTGCTTCAAAATCTGATCTAGACAGTGCTGTTGAGGTAGCAAAAAAAGCATTTGAAACTTGGTCTTTAAAACCTGCTCTACAAAGAGCTAGAATAATATTTAAATTTAAAGAATTAATTGAAAAAAATTCTGATGAATTAACGAAGTTAATAGTTTCAGAACATGGAAAAGTTTATGAAGATGCAAGAGGCTCTTTAACTAGAGGACTTGAGGTGGTAGAATTTGCTTGTGGAATACCACATTTATTAAAAGGTGAGTTTTCAGAAAATGTTGGAACCAATGTTGATAGTTGGTCAATCAGACAACCATTAGGAGTTGTTGCAGGTATTACACCTTTTAATTTTCCTGCTATGGTACCAATGTGGATGTTTCCAATAGCAATAGCTTGTGGAAACACTTTTATTCTTAAACCATCAGAAAAAGACCCTTCTTGCGCAATAAGATTGGCAGAACTACTTACCGAGGCTGGTCTTCCAGAAGGAGTATTTAATGTAATAAATGGAGATAAAGAAGCTGTTGATGCAATTTTGGAAAACAAAGATATCAAAGCTGTTAGTTTTGTAGGATCTACTCCTATTGCAAAATATATTTATGAAAATTCAGCTAAAAATGAAAAAAGAGTTCAAGCTTTGGGTGGAGCAAAAAACCATTTAGTTGTTATGCCAGATTGTGATTTAGATGGTGCAGTAAATGGTTTAATGGGTGCTGCTTATGGTTCAGCTGGTGAAAGATGTATGGCTCAATCAGTTGCGGTTGCGGTTGGAGACATCGGTGATGAACTTGTATCAAGATTATCAAAAAAAGCTGAAGCTTTAAAAGTTGGTCCTGGAATGGATAAAGCATCAGAAATGGGACCTTTAGTTACAAAAGAACATTTAGAAAAAGTTACAAGCTACGTTGATTTAGGTGTTGAGGAAGGTGCAAAGCTAGTGGTTGATGGTAGAGGTTTAAAACTCCAAGGCTATGAAAATGGTTTCTATATAGGTGGATGTTTATTTGATCATGTAAATAAAGATATGAGAATTTACAAAGAGGAAATATTCGGTCCAGTCTTGTCAGTTGTTCGAGTAAAAACTTTTGAAGAAGCTGCAAAATTAATTAACGACCATGAGTACGGAAATGGAGTTAGTATTTATACAAGAGACGGTGATGCAGGTAGAACTTTTGCAAGTAAAATTCAAGTAGGTATGGTTGGTATTAACGTGCCGATCCCAGTTCCAATGGCATTTCATAGTTTTGGTGGTTGGAAAAGATCATTATTTGGAGATAGTGGAATGCATGGCATGGAAGGAATAAAATTTTATACTAAACTTAAAACAGTAACATCCAGATGGCCTTCAGGTGTCCGATCAAATGCGGAATTTGTAATGCCAACAATGAAATAAAGGAAATAAATGACAAAAATATCTTTAATTGGTGCTGGCCAAATAGGTGGAACTCTTGCACATTTAATAGGAACAAAAGAATTAGTAAATGAAGTGGTTTTATTTGATGTAGCTAGTGGTATTGCAAAAGGAAAAGCATTAGATATTGCACAATCTTCATCTGTAGATGGTTTCAATGTTAGGCTTTCAGGAACTGATAACTATGAAGATATAAAAGATTCAGATGTAATTATAATTACAGCAGGTGTTCCAAGAAAACCTGGAATGAGCCGAGACGATCTTCTTGGAATTAATTTAAAAATTATTAAACAAGTTGCTGAGGGGGTAAAGAAAAATGCTCCTAACGCCTTTGTGATCTGTATCACCAATCCTTTAGATGTTATGGTTATGGCATTTCAAAAATTTTCAGGTTTGCCATCAAATAAAGTTGTTGGTATGGCAGGTATTTTAGATAGTTCGAGATTTAAATTATTTTTATCATTAGAACTAAATGTGCCAGTAAGAGAAATTGAGGCAATGGTTATGGGTGGTCATGGTGACACCATGGTTCCTATGCCAAGATTTACAAAAATTTTAGGTAAACCATTGTTGGATCTTGTAAAGGATGGAAAGATTACTTTAGAAAGAGTTGAGGAAATTAATCAAAGAACGCGAGATGGTGGTGCGGAAATAGTTAAATATTTAGAAAAAGGATCAGCCTTTTATGCACCAGCAGCTTCAGGTGTTCAAATGGCAGAAGCATATTTGAATGATCAGAAAAAATTATTACCCTGCGCTGTACAATTAAATGGAGAATATGGTGTGAAAAATGTTTATGCAGGTGTTCCTGTTGTCATTGGAAAAGATGGTGTAGAAAAAATTGAAGAGATTGATTTAGATGAAAAAGAAAAAAAAGAATTTATGCATTCAATAGATGCTGTAAAAGCTTTATGGGAAGCTGCATCTAAAATAGATCCTGATTTATCTAAATAATAATGAATATTCACGAGCATCAAGCTAAACAAATATTAAAAAAATATGGAGCTGTAGTTCCCGAAGGAGTATTTGCGCTTAATGTTGATGAACTTATTCAAAAAGCAAAAGCACTCAAAACTGAGAAATATGTGCTTAAAGCACAAATCCATGCTGGAGGTAGAGGAAAAGCTGGTGGTGTAAAAATTTTAGACTCTATAGAGGAACTAGCAGTAGCAGCTAAAGAATTGCTAGGAAAAACACTAGTTACTCATCAAACTGGCCCTGAAGGTAGAGAGGTGAAAAGATTATACGTAGAAGAATCATCAAACATAGATAAAGAATTTTACTTATCGTGCCTGGTTGATAGGGCAAGTTCTAAAATTGCATTTATATCAAGTGACCAAGGAGGGATGGACATTGAAGAAGTTGCAAGCAGTTCACCTGAAAAAATTATAACTACAAAAGTTGATATGAGTGATGAAATTTCTGAATCAGATTGTGAAAAAATAATTAATATTTTTAATTTAAATGAAGACGCAAAAAAACAAGCAATAACATTAATTAAATCAATATATAAAATGTTTGTGAATACTGATGCAAACATGGTTGAAGTAAATCCATTAATTTTGACAAAAGAGGAAAAAATTGTTTGTTTAGATGCAAAAGTTAATTTCGACTCTAACGCTTTATTCAGGCATCCAGAAATTGTTGAATTAAGAGATTTAAATGAGGAAGATCCTACCGAGATAGAAGCTAGCAAGCATGATCTTGCATATATCAAGCTAGATGGAAGTATTGGCTGTATGGTAAATGGAGCAGGATTAGCGATGGCAACAATGGATATAATTAAATTGTATGGTAAAGAACCAGCAAATTTTTTAGATGTAGGCGGTGGCGCATCCAAAGAAAAAGTATCTGCCGCATTAAAGATAATTCTCTCAGATAAAAATGTTAAAGGTATTTTAATTAATATTTTTGGAGGAATAATGAGATGTGATGTACTTGCTCAAGGAGTAGTTGATGCAGCTAAAGAAATTAATATTAGTGTACCTTTAGTTGTAAGATTAGCAGGTACAAATTTCAAGGAAGGAAAAGAAATTCTTGATAATTCTGGATTAAAATTAATTTCTGCAGAAAATTTAGATGATGCTGCTAAGAAAATTGTTGAGGCGATAAAATAAAATGTCGGTTTTGGTAAATAAAAATACTAAAGTAATTTGTCAGGGATTTACTGGCTCACACGGAACATTTCATTCAGAGCAGGCTATAAAATATGGAACCAATCTTGTTGGTGGAGTTACGCCAAAGAAGGGTGGACAAAAACATTTAGACAGACCAGTTTTTAATAGCGTTTTAGAGGCAAAAAATGAAGTAGGAGCAGATGCAACTATGATTTATGTACCTGCTAAATTTGCAGCAGCAGCAATCATTGAAGCTATTGATGCATCAGTTGAACTTATTGTTTGTATAACAGAGGGAATTCCAATTCAGGATATGCTTAAGGTCAGACAAAAATTAAGTGGATCTAGTAGCAGATTAATTGGACCTAATTGTCCAGGAATAATCACACCAGATGAATGTAAAATTGGGATTATGCCGGGAAGTATTCACAAAAGAGGAAGTGTTGGAATTGTATCAAGGTCAGGAACATTGACATATGAAGCAGTAGCCCAAACAACCGAAAATGGACTTGGTCAATCAACTTGTATTGGTATTGGCGGCGATCCTATTAATGGAACAAATTTTATAGATTGTTTAGATTTATTTTTAAATGATTCTGAAACAGAATCTATTTTAATGATAGGTGAAATTGGAGGGACAGCCGAAGAAGAAGCTGCTGACTTTATAAAAAATCATAAGATTAAAAAACCAATAGTTGGATTTATAGCTGGAATTACTGCTCCTCCAGGAAGGAGAATGGGGCATGCTGGTGCCATTATATCGGGTGGCAAGGGTGGAGCTGAAGACAAAATAAAAAAAATGGAAGAATGTGGTATTACAGTTGCTAAATCACCATCAATTATTGGAAAAACTTTATTTGATAAACTGTCTAATTGAAAAAAAATATTAGAGGGATATATTAAATAAAAAAGATGTCTTCATCAAAAAATCTTGATTTCGAAAAAACTTCATTTTTAAATAAATCTAATAGTGCATTTATAGAAGAAATGTATTTAAAGTTTGTTAATAAAGATGCTGATCTTCCAGAAAGTTGGGCAAATTATTTTGAGGGAATTGGTGAAGAATTAAATGTTATAGCAAAAGAAATTAATGGTCCATCATGGGGACCTACTAAAAAAAAGATTGATATTGATGAATTACAAAAAAAAATAGAAGAACAAGATAAAAATGATTTTGATAATGTCAAATTAGACACTTCAGAAAAATTTAATTTTCAATTACTTGCTGATTCAAATAAAGATTCTATTAGTGCTGTAGCATTAATTAGAGCATATAGACTAAGAGGACATTTATTAGCAGATCTTGATCCTCTAGAAATGAGAGAGTCAGAATATTTAGATGAGCTTCACCCAGATTTTTATGGTTTTAAAAAAGAAAATTATGATAAGAAAATTTTTCTAAACGGGGTAATTAATCGTAAATATGCAAATATAAAAGAAATACTTAAGTTTATGAAGAAGACCTATTGTGGAAAAATAGGTTATGAGTTCATGCATATTTCAAACCCAGTTGAAAGAAAGTGGTTTAGAGACAGGATAGAGCAAGATAAAAATGCACTTCAATTTACAAAAAATGGTAAAGAGGCAATTTTAAATAAATTAGTACAGGCAGAAGGATTTGAAAAATTTTTAGCTACAAAGTATGTAGGAACAAAAAGATTCGGTTTAGATGGTGGTGAAAGTTTAATACCTGCTCTTGAACAAATAATAAAAATTGGTGGTCAAAATAATATAAAAGAAGTTAAAATAGGTATGTCTCATAGAGGTAGGCTTAATGTTTTAGCAAACGTTTTACAAAAATCTTACAAAAAAATTTTTAATGAGTTTGCTGGTGAATTTAGTACCGATTCTGAAGATAGTGCTGGAGATGTAAAATATCATCTTGGAGCGTCGTCTGATAGAGAATTTGATGGAAATCCAGTACATGTCAGTTTAACAGACAATCCTTCTCATTTAGAAGCTGTTAACCCAGTTGTTTTAGGTCAAACAAGAGCCAAACAATTTTTTCACAAAGACCGTGAAAGAAATAAAGTTATACCTATTCTCATTCATGGGGATGCAGCCTTTGCTGGTCAAGGAGTTGTAGCAGAATGTTTTGCAATGTCCGGACTACCAGGACACAACACTGGAGGAACAATTCATATTATTGTTAATAACCAGATAGGATTTACTACTAGTCCAAGATTTGCTAGGTCTTCACCTTATCCATCTGATGTTGCAAAAATGGTAGAGGCACCGATCCTTCATGTTAATGGAGATGATCCAGAAGCAGTTGTTTATGCAACTAGAATAGCAACAGAATTTCGATTAAAATTTAATAGAGACGTTGTAGTAGATTTAATTTGTTATAGAAGATTTGGACATAATGAGGGAGATGAGCCTTCATTTACTCAACCTTTAATGTATAAAAAAATTAGATCTCATCCCAGTGTTTACAAAATTTATGGAAATAAATTAGTAAACGAAAAATCTATAACTGAAGAATTATTAAATCAAAATGTTAAATCATTTAAAGATTTACTTGATGAACAATACAAAAGTGCAAAAGATTATAAACCTAAAATAGAATGGTTCGAGGGAACATGGTCAAGATATAAACCTGAAAGAGGTAAAGATAAGAGGGGTATAACAGGTTTCGATGAAAATAAATTAAAAATAATCTCAGGTAAAATAAATGGTATTCCTGAGGAAAAAAATATTCATAAGACTATCTCTAAAATATTTAATGCCAGAAAAGAAAGTATTGAAATAGGTACTGGAATCGATTGGTCTTCAGCTGAATCTTTAGCTTTTGGATCTTTGCTAGAAGAGGGATATCCAGTTAGGCTTGTAGGACAAGACTCTGGAAGAGGAACATTCAGTCAACGACATTCTGTTTTAAGAAATCAAATAGATAATTCTAGATACATTCCTCTTAATAATATTTCTAAAAATCAAAAGCAATTTGAAGTAGTAGATAGTTTTTTGTCTGAACTTGCAGTTTTGGGTTTTGAATATGGTTATAGTCTAGTAGAGCCAAACACACTTACTCTTTGGGAAGCACAATTCGGTGACTTTGCTAATGGTGCTCAAGTAGTAATTGATCAATTTATTGCATCTGGTGAGAGAAAATGGAATAGAGCATCTGGTATAGTAATGTTATTGCCTCATGGATATGAAGGACAAGGACCAGAGCATTCATCAGCAAGGCTAGAACGATTTTTACAACTATGCTCAAACGATAATATGCAAGTAATGAATTGTACAACTCCAGCAAATTATTTTCATGCTTTAAGAAGACAAATGCATAGGAGTTTCAGAAAGCCATTAATCATAATGACACCAAAATCATTATTAAGAAATAAATATTGTGTTTCAAATTTAGAAGATTTTAACAAAAAAAATACTTTCCATAGAGTACTATGGGATCATGCTATCGATCCTAAGTCTAAAGGATTTATTAAACTAAAAGAAAGTTCTAAAATTAAAAAAGTAATTCTTTGTTCTGGAAAAGTATATTTTGATTTATTAGATGCCAGAGAAAAGTTAAAAAGAGATGATGTAGTGATGTATAGAATTGAACAATTGTATCCATTTCCAGCAAAAGCTTTGGTTAAGGAGTTAAAACCATATGCTGAAAATGCTGAATTCTTTTGGTGCCAAGAAGAACCAAAAAATATGGGTGCTTGGTTTTCAGTTAGAGATTATATCCAATGGACATTAGAGACTTTAAAGGCTAATAATAATAAAATTTCTTATATAGGAAGAAGCCCAGACGCAACTCCTGCAACAGGATATGCAAAAAGGCATAATTCTCAACAACAAGAAATAATTAACAAGGTATTTGATTAATTTTAATGAGTGAAAAAATAGTAGTTCCAGTTCTTGGTGAAAGTATAACAGAAGCGACTGTTGCAAAATGGTTAAAAAATGCAGGTGATACAGTCGAAGCAGATGAACCAATTGTAGAGCTAGAGACAGATAAAGTAAACTTAGAAGTACCATCTCCAATTTCTGGTGTATTGACTGAAATTAATTCACAAGATGGATCAGTTGTTGCGGTAGGAGCATTATTAGGTTCTGTATCAGCAGAAGATGAAGCGGTTAAATCTGCGCCAAAAACCAAAAAAGAAATCAAGCAAGAGGAAATTGCTTCTGCAGAGAGCAATGTAATAAAATTAGATGCAAACAAAAAGGAACCAAGAGTATTTGAAGAAAAAGAGATTGAAAAACCTAAAGAAAGACCTTTGGTTTTAACTGAGGAAGTTAAACCAAATGTTGCTCAAAAAAGAGATGTTAACCCAACCTTGTCTCCAGCAGTGAGAAAAATAGTAACTGAAAATAATATCGATATTAATTCAATTCAAGGTTCAGGAAAAGATGGGAGAGTTTTAAAAGGAGATTTAATAAGTTTGATGGGTGCAAATCCAAAACCATCTGAAAGAAAAATTCAATATGGTGAAGAAGAACGAATTAAAATGACTAGGCTGAGACAGACCATTGCAAAAAGATTAAAGCAAGCCCAAGAGAATGCGGCTCTTTTAACAACATTTAACGAAGTTGATATGAGTAGTGTAATGGAAATGAGGAAAGAAAATCAAGAGGATTTCCAATCTCGTTATGGAATAAAATTAGGATTTATGTCTTTTTTTGTAAAAGCATGTGTAGTTGCTTTAAAAAATTTCCCTGCTGTGAATGCTGAAATAGATGGTGATGAGATAATATATAAAAATTATTACAATATTAGTTTTGCTGTTGGAACAGATAAAGGCTTGGTTGTTCCAGTTTTAAGAAATGCAGATGAATTATCCTTTGCTGATATTGAAAGAAATATTAAAGAAATTTCAGAAAAAGCGCGAGATGGAAAGCTAACGATTGAAGATCTCCAGGGAGGAACATTTACAATAAGTAATGGAGGTGTGTATGGGTCTATGCTTTCAACCCCAATACTAAATTTACCTCAATCTGGAGTATTGGGTATGCATAATATAGTGGAAAGACCTGTTGTTGTAGACGGTGAAATCAAAATAAGACCAATTATGTATTTAGCATTATCATATGATCACAGAATTATTGATGGAAAAGAGTCTGTATCTTTTCTTAAAATGATTAAAGAAAACTTAGAAGACCCTAGAAGGTTGTTTTTAGATATTTAAATGTCAGAAAAATTTCAAGCTGTAGTTATTGGAGGTGGACCGGGTGGTTATGTTTGTGCGATCAGACTTGCTCAATTAGGATTAAAAACCGCATGTATAGAGTCTAGAGGGTCTTTAGGAGGCACTTGTTTAAATGTCGGTTGTATCCCGTCAAAAAGCTTACTTAATCTATCTGAAGAATTTCACAAAGTAAAAAGTTTAGCAAAAAAAGGTATTGAAGTTGGTGAAGTAAAATTAAATTTAGACAAAATGATGAAAAGCAAAGATAAAGCTGTAACAGTTCTTACAAAAGGTGTTGAATTTCTTTTGAAAAAAAACAAAGTTACATACTTTAAAGGACATGGAAGTTTTAAATCTAAAAATGAAATTTTAATAAAGGATGATAAAAATAAAGAAACCATCATCCAAACAGAAAAAACAGTTATTGCAACAGGATCAGTTCCAGTTTCATTGCCAGGTATAGAAATAGATGAGAAAACAATTGTTTCATCAACAGGTGCTTTAAAGTTAGAAAAGGTACCTAAGAAAATGGTTGTAGTAGGAGGAGGTTATATAGGATTGGAGATGGGATCTGTATGGTCAAGACTTGGAGCAGAAGTGCAAGTCGTTGAATTTTTAGATCATATTACACCTGGAATGGATAAAGAAATCTCTTCAGAATTTATGAAAATTTTAAAAAAACAGGGAATGAAATTTAATATGCAAAATAAAGTTGAAACAATTAAAAAAAATGCAGCAGGTGCAGTGGTTTCAACAGTAGATAAAGATGGTAATAAAAATAATTTTGAGTGTGATGTTGTTTTGATTTCTGTTGGCAGAAAACCAAATACGGCTGGTTTAAATTTAAAATCTGTAGGAGTAGATCTTGATGAAAGAAAAAGAATTAAAACTGATAAAAGTTTTAAGACAAACGTTGAAAATATTTATGCGATAGGCGATGTAATTGTTGGTCCAATGCTTGCACATAAAGCGGAGGATGAAGGTATAGCAGTTGCAGAAAACATAGTTGGTCAATCTGGACATGTAAATTACGATACAATCCCAGGAGTAGTTTATACAACACCAGAAGTAGCATCAATCGGTAAAACTGAGGAACAATTAAAAGAATTAAATAAAAAATATAAAGTAGGGAAATTTTCGTTTATGGCTAATTCAAGAGCCAAGGCCATAGATGATGCAGAAGGTTTTGTTAAAATTTTAGCTGATGAGCAAACAGATAAAGTATTAGGCGCACATATAATTGGACCTCATGCAGGAGAATTAATTGCAGAGATCGGTGTTGCAATGGAATTTGGTGCAAGTGCAGAAGATATCGCCCGAACTTGTCATGCTCATCCAACGTTTTCTGAAGCAGTTAAAGAAGCTGCTTTATCAGTAGATAAAAGAGCAATACACTCTTAAACTATAGGATTTTATAGGAAAATCTTAAATTATTCTTTTGTAAGCAATAAGAATAATCATATAAATTCTGCAGTTTTAAGAGTTAAAAAAATTTTAGAAAATTAGATGAAAACTTTCCAGAAATATTTCAGATTCTATAGAACATTATTTGTTCAAATTACTGTCATGCTAATCTTGTTGATTAGTTTAGATTTAATTTTAAATGTATTTATTGAACGCGTTGGACATAAAGAATTTAGAATTCAAAAACCCGAGCCGTATAAAAATGCTGAATACTTTTCGGAACCTTTTATACAAGAATCTTTTGAACAACCTGGAAGCTGGATATTAGATAAAAATCATGGTGGAGTTAAGCCAAGTAATTTTAAGGGTAAATGGATAAATGTTCAAAATAATCGTCGTGTTACTATTAATAAACCAAAAAAATACTTATATAAAATCTATATCTTTGGAGGATCTACAGTTTATAATGGCGAAGTTCCAGATTCCTTAACAATAGCATCGCAGCTTGCATCTTTAGGAGCTAATGATTTTTCATTTGAAGTAATAAATATGGGATCAACGAGCATTCATTCTACTCAACAATTAGGCAGACTAAAGTCAGAAGTAAATCTTGAAAATGGAGATATAGTAATTTTTTATGATGGAGTAAATGATATTTTTCAAAGAATAATTTATGAAAATCGTGAGGGGTTTTTGCTTGGTAAGCCTAAACAAGAGAGTTTTTGGATAAATTTTTTAAGATCAAAAAGTAAATACTCATCAATTTTATATATTTTATATTCTCAGATGAGTGACAATACTAAAGAAATATCTAACAATTTAATTGAAACTTCTATTGGCGATTATGTGAATACTTTAATAGATACTAATCATTATGTAGTGTCAAAAGGTGCTTATTTCTTTCATTTTTTACAGCCTACTTTATTTACAAAAAAAAACCTTAATCAGTATGAACAAATACTAATAGCAAAAGGGCCACCATTTACTGGCAAGCAAATTAAAAAAATTTTTACTGAAGTTTATCCTATAATTGAGGAAAAACTTGATAATGTTAACTTTAGTCTTTCACTTGTAAAAGTATTTGATACTCTTATTGATAGTCCTTATTTAGATTTTTGCCATGTAAATCATATTGGTAATAAAATTATAGCCAAAAACATTTGGAAGAATATTAATGATGATTTGAAGTTTTGATTAAAATATAGTTTTCATATTTAAAATACATGAAATATCCAGTACTTTTACCTAATATTTTTAATTATCCATTTACTTACGAAAGCAGTACTAAACTTAAAGTAGGTGATTATGTGGTGGTACCTTTTGGAAAATCAAAAATTACTGGTGTTGTTTGGGACGAATTTGAAAAAAATAACAATAAAAATTTTAAGACTAAAAATGTAATCAAGAAATTAGACGTTACTCCATTAAAAAAAAATACAATAAATTTTTTAAATTGGTTTGCAGAATACAATCTTATCCCAAAAGGTATGGCACTAAAGTTAGTACTTTTAAGTAGTAATGCGGTAGAGAACAAAGAAAATCAACTTTATCAAATATTTGATAGCAAAATTAAACAAAACTCAATCAAGCTATCTAGTGATCAAAATAAATCTCTAAAAAAAATGAATATTTCAAATAAAAAATTTAGAGTTCATGTTTTGCGAGGTACCACTGGATCAGGTAAAACTTTAGTTTATTTTGAAGCGTTAAAACCACTGATAGAGAAGGGTTTTCAAGGATTAATTTTATTACCAGAAATAGGTCTAACTAGTCAGTTTGAGCAAAAATTTTTAGAATATTTTGGTTTTAAACCTGCAGTTTGGCATTCGGGTATTTCAAAAAAAAAAAAAGAATTAATTTGGAGTGGTGTTTCTAACGGTAAAATAAAAATAATTATTGGTGCAAGGTCTTCATTATTTTTACCATTTAAAAAATTAGGAATGATAATTGTTGATGAGGAACATGATCAATCATTTAAACAAGATGAAGGTATAAACTACAATGCTCGTGATATGGCAATTTCTAGAGCATCTTTTGAAAATATTCCAATCAATTTGATTACTGCTGTTCCTTCTATAGAAACTTTTGAAAATATTAAAAAAGGTAAATACGAGGTTTCTAGATTAAATGAAAGATATCAAAACGCAGCATTGCCTAATTATGAAATTATTAATTTAAATAATACAAAACTTGAAAAACAATCATGGCTATCAAATAAAATTATTGAAAAAGTTAATTTACATTTGGAAAAAAAAGATCAAGTATTGTTTTTTTTAAATAGAAGAGGTTTTTCTCCAAATGCTTTATGTAATAAGTGTTTTACAAGTTTTACATGTCCAAATTGTAGTATTAATCTAGTTTATCATAAAAATAAAAATAACTTATTATGCCATTATTGTGGATACAAATCTGATCTTAAAAGAAATTGTTCAAAAGAGGGTAATTGTGAATTTATTTTTAGTGGTCCTGGTGTTGAGAGAATTTCAGAAGAGGTAAAAGGAAAATTTCCTGAAAAAAAAATAGAGATTTTTTCAAGTGACACAATGAATAAAAAAGATTCTAAAGAAAAAATAGATAAAATTATAAATAATGAAACACATATTTTAGTTGGAACCCAATTAATTTCAAAAGGTTTTCATTTTCCAAGCTTAAATTGCATTGTAGTTGTTGATATCGATCTCTCATCTCAAGGACATGATTTAAGAGGTGCAGAAAAAAATTTACAGCTTTATCATCAACTTTCAGGACGTGCAGGAAGAACTGGAAAACCAGCAACCGTATATTTTCAAACCTATGAAAATAATACTAAGATGATTTCAGAAATTACAGGTAAAAATCCAGATATTTTTTTAGAAAGAGAACTGGAGATAAGGAAAAAAAATAAACTACCACCATTTCAAAGATTTATTTCTTTAATCTTAACTGGAGACAATGAAATTAAATTAGAAAAAGAAGCTATTAATTTTAAAAATTTTATTGAAAACAAAATAGAAGGAAAAATATTAGGTCCGGTGAATGCCCCATTATTTAGATTAAAAAGAAAATTTAGAATTAGATTTTTAATTAGAGGCTTAAAATCTATGAAACTACAAAGCTCTCTTGCTAAAATTATTTCAAAATATAAATTTTCTTCCGGAATAAAACTTTCAGTTGATGTTGACCCAATTAACTTCAATTAACCTTAAAAAAGAGGCCTTTTTTACGAAACCGCTACTTGAAGACATAAGGGTCATATGTTATTTAGTGCGTGATTTTTAAATATTCTTCAACATTATAGAGGAACCAACTTGAGTAAAGACACCGGATTTTCAATAACTTCAGCTGAAAGGTATTCTCTTGCTCTTTTTGAACTTTCAGAGGAAAACAATCTTTTAAGTCAGATCGAAGATCAGTCTTCATCTATTCTTAATTTAATTGATCAAAGTGAAGATTTTTCTTATTTGATTAAAGATCCAACTACAAGCCAAGAGAATTTATTAAAAGTAATCAATACAATCTCTGAAAGTAATAAATTTGAGTCTTTATTTAAAAATTTTTTAAGTTTCTTAATTCAAAAAAGACGTTTCTTTTTTATTGAACGTATCCTTAAAAGCTTTATTGAAATTTGTTCAAGAAAAAGAGGTGAACTTAAGGCAGAATTAAAATCAGCAAAACAATTATCTAATGAAGAAATTGCAAAAATTACAGAGGAGTTAACAAAAAATTTTAGCTCAAAAATAAAATTAAACTACAAACATGATCAAAGTTTAATAGGAGGTTTGGTAGTGCAAGTAGGAAGTACTATGGTTGATACCTCAATTAAAAATAAATTACAACAAATCGAAAATAGAATGATAGAGGCATAAATGGAAATAAATCCTTCAGAAGTTACGAAAATATTAAAAGAACAAATTAAAAATTTTGGTGATAAAGCAGAAGTCACAGAAGTTGGTCAAGTTTTATCAGTTGGAGATGGTATTGCTAGGATTTATGGTTTGGATAATGTTCAAGCTGGTGAAATGGTAGAGTTTGCAGATGGTTCAAAAGGTATGGCTCTAAACTTAGAAAGTGAAAACGTTGGTGTTGTAATTTTTGGTGATGACAGAAATGTTAAAGAAGGGGATGTAGTAAAAAGAACTGGTAATATTGTTGATACTCCAGTTGGAAAAGAATTATTAGGAAGAGTAGTTGATGGTTTAGGAAATCCTATTGATGGAAAAGGACCATTAGACAAAGGAATTAAAAAAAGTAGGGTTGAAGTTAAAGCACCTGGTATCATTCCACGTCAATCAGTTAGTGAACCAATGCAAACTGGCCTTAAATCGATTGATAGTCTAGTTCCGATTGGAAGAGGTCAAAGGGAATTAATTATTGGTGATAGACAAACTGGCAAAACAGCAGTTGCAGTAGATGCAATTATTAATCAAAAAAAAATCAATGAATCTGGTGATGAAAAACAAAAACTGTATTGTATATACGTTGCAGTTGGACAAAAAAGATCAACAGTAAGACAAATTCAAAAAACATTAGAAGAAGCTGGAGCTATGGAGTACACAACAATCGTTGCTGCTACTGCATCTGACTCTGCTCCTTTACAATTCTTAGCACCGTATACAGGTTGTACTATGGGTGAGTATTTTAGAGATAATGGAATGCATGCGTTAATAATTTATGATGATTTGTCTAAACAAGCAGTTGCTTATAGACAAATGTCATTGCTATTAAGAAGACCCCCGGGACGTGAAGCTTATCCTGGAGATGTATTTTATCTTCATAGTAGATTACTTGAAAGA
>CACEEO010000018.1 GCA_902558585.1 uncultured Pelagibacteraceae bacterium
GAAAAAGGTTATGGTAAGTTGCCTGTTTGTATTGCAAAAACTCAATATAGTTTTTCAACAGATCCAAATTTAAAGGGTGCACCCACGGGTCATGTTTTGCCAGTTAGAGAGGTAAGACTTTCTTCAGGTGCTGAATTTATAGTTGTTGTGTGCGGTGAAATCATGACAATGCCAGGGTTACCTAGAGTTCCTGCTGCTGACTCCATTAAGTTGAATGACAAAGGTGAAATTGAAGGTTTATTCTAAATTAAGATAATCTAACCAATTTTCTAATTCTCTCATTCTTGAAATTTTATCTAGTTTTTGATTTTCTATTTCAATATATTCAATATGGTTATCAATCTCCTCTTGATCTTTAAAAGCACCTCTTGCTAGTAATTTTTCTTTTCTAAAAATAATTAAATTAATCATTTTATTGTAAGTAATTTCAGGGTGATATTGAAGTCCCCAAATATTACAATCTCCAACTTTAAAATTTATCCCTTGAACATTGTTTATTGAGTTTGAAGCCAATAAAGTTGAATTTTCTGGCATCGTTACAACTTCATCAAAATTAAATGCTGGCGTATTAAAAGTTTTATCCTTATTTTTATAAAGTGGATGATTTAAACCATTTTCATTAATTTCTATATTTAGAGCAATTCCTCTATGAGATCCTTTATTACCTTTTTTTACCTCTCCTCCCGCTGCAGTTACCGCAACTTGCATTCCCCAGCAAATTGCTAGAATTTTTTTAATTTTTTTTTGGCACTCTTTCATAAAATCAATTTGTCTATTTATTTCTGGAGTAATGTTATAAATATTTAAACTACTACCACCCCAAATAAGACCATCGTAACTTTCGAGTGCATCAATATTTTTATCAATATTTTCATCAGAAGAAGGATTAACCACGTGGGTTTCTAACTTATCAGTGAAATAAGCCAAACTATCTTTAAGACTTTCTGTATGTGTTTGAATTCCAGCCTTAGAAAAACTTTGATTTTCTTCTCGTAAGTTTCCTTCTACTATCAATATTTTTTTCATTAAAATAATTCTCCAGAAATGCTTTTTATATAAATTTCTTTTAGATCATTTTGACTTAATTTTTTGGGATTTCCTCCTGTAGATGGATCTTCAAATGCCATTAAGGAAAGTTCATCTAAATCAATATTATTACAATCCATCACATCTGATAATTTGTGTGGAATATTTAAATTTTTTCTTAATTCCAAAATCCAATTTAAAAAACTATCAAAATTTTTATTTAAATTAAGATAATCACAAATCGATATTATTTTATTTTCGATTGAAGGTTTATTAAATGTTAAAACATAAGGCATAAATATTGCATTAGATAAACCATGATGAACATTAAATTTGCCGTTTACAGGGTGGCTCAATGAGTGGATTGCTCCCAGTCCCTTCTGAAATGCAGTCGAGCCCATTGAAGCCGCTGAAAGTAAATCCATTCTAGCATTAACATCTTTTCCATTTGTGAATGCTTTAATTAAAGAATTTTTAATTAATTTCATTCCCTCTATTGCCATACCATCAGCCATTGGATGATATCCTGGCGCACAAAATGCTTCTAAATTATGTGCAAGTGCATCCATTCCTGTTGCTGCTGTTAATCTTGGAGATAAATCTAATGTAAGTAAAGGATCTAAAATCACAATCGAAGGTAACATTTTTGGGTGAAAAATAATTTTTTTTGAACCTGTTTCTTTATTGATAATTGCAGATGCTCTACCTGTTTCGGATCCTGTTCCAGAAGTGGTTGGAACTGCAATAATTTTTGAAATTTTAGAACTATCAGCTCTTGTCCAGTAATCACCAATATCTTCAAAATCCCATAACGGTCGAGATTGATTGCACATGAATGCTATAGCTTTTCCAACATCTAAACCACTCCCGCCTCCTAAAGCTATTACACCGTCACAGTCCAGGTTATTATAAACTTTAACACCTTCTTCTACATTTTCTCCAATTGGATTTCCCGTAAAATTAGAAAAGGTAGCTAAATTTTTAAAATTTTTTTTTAATCTTAATATTATATTTTTTATTAAATCTAAGTTAATTAAATCCTTGTCTGTTACAAATAATGGGTTTGAAATATTTAACTCTTTACAGGCCAAGGATAAATCTTCAATTCTATTTTCTCCTATCCACATAGTGGTTGGATAATTCCAATTAATACTCATAACAAAATATAATTTTATTTTTTTAAAAATTGTTAGTAAGATATATTTATAAATTTATTAATGATAGGAAAAATTCTATGTCAAAAGTAGCAATCATAGGCGCTGGTCCATGTGGACTTTCAATTTTAAGAGCATTTGAGCATTTAGAAAAAAAAGGAGAAAAAATTCCTGAAATAGTTTGCTTTGAAAAACAAGAAAGTTGGGGTGGTTTATGGAACTACAACTGGAGAACTGGCTCAGATCAATATGGAGATCCCGTACCTAACAGTATGTACAGATACTTATGGTCTAATGGACCTAAAGAGTGTTTAGAATTTGCTGATTATTCTTTTGATGAACATTTTGGAAAGCCAATTCCTTCTTTCCCTCCAAGAGAAGTACTGCAAGATTATATTTTAGGAAGAGTGAGCAAAGGAAATATAAAAAATAAGATTAAATTTAATACAAGAGTTACAAATACTGTTTATAAAAATGATAAGTTTGAAATTAGCTACCAAGATAAAGTTAATAATAAAATTTTAAATGATACGTTTGATTATGTTGTGGTCTCTACAGGTCATTTTTCTGTGCCTTTTATTCCTGAATACGAAGGAATGAATTCTTTCCCAGGAAGGATAATGCACTCACATGATTTTAGAGATGCTGAAGAATTCAGAGGAAAAGATGTGATTGTTTTAGGTAGTAGTTATTCTGCTGAAGATGTGGCTCTACAATGTAATAAGTATGGCGCTAAAAGTGTAACAATCGGTTACAGGCATAACCCAATGGGTTTCAAATGGCCAAAAGGTATGAAAGAAGTTTATTATTTAGACAAGTTAGAAGGGAAAAAAGCCATCTTTAAAGATGGAACAGAACAAGATGCTGATGTGGTTATTTTATGTACAGGATATCTGCATCATTTCCCATTTTTAGATGAAAGCTTAAAATTAAAAACACATAACAGATTATATCCACCAAAACTTTACAAAGGTATTGTGTCGCAAGATAATCATAAGCTTTTATACTTGGGTATGCAGGATCAATTTCATACGTTTAATATGTTTGATTGTCAGGGGTGGTACGCAAGAGATGTAATTATGGGAAAAATCAAAATGCCAAGTGATGACGAAATAGATAAAGACATTAATAAATGGGTTTCAATGGAAGAAAAATTAGAAAACCCTGATCAAATGATTGATTTTCAAACAGAATATACCAAAGAACTTCATGATATGTCAGATTACCCTAAAATTGATTTTGAATTAATTAGAAAACATTTCAAAGAATGGGAGCATCATAAAGTAGAGGATATTCTTACATACAGAAATAAATCATTCTCGTCTCCTGTAACTGGATCAGTTGCGCCGGTACACCATACTCCATGGGAAAAAGCGATGGATGACTCAATGAAGACGTTTTTAAATCAAAAATAAAATTACCAGTTAATTTCTAGTTTCTGGTCATTGCAAATACATTTAATTACACTAAAAAGTAGAGGAAATTCCTTTTCTTCAAATTCTTTTAAAATTTTTGGTCCTATTTCGTGAGCTAAATCAGCGCCTTCTACAGTAATATCTTTCATGAATTTCTCTTTAGCCTCTTTAAATAAATGACCTTGGCCTAAATAATATCCCATCTTACTATTCCTGCCTCCAGCCGAACTAACATATAAATCTCCTAATCCTGCTAAACCATAGGCTGACTCTTCTTTCCCATTTAATTTTCTAGTTAAAGATTTCATTTCTGCGACAGCCTTGTAGGCTAAGGACGCTGCTGTATTAAGAAAATATTTTTTCTTTATTTCGTTGTTGAGTGATTTGCTACTCAAACCTTCCGAGGCTCCAATTAACATAGAGTAAATATTTTTTGTAGCCGCACACACCTCGACTCCAATTAAATCATCTGAATACTCTGTAGAATAATATTTTGTTGAAATTATTGATCCTATATTTTTTACAACATTTATATTTTTATTTGCTAATACAACACTGCTATTTATTCTATTTACCAAACCATTCGCTAAACAAGGTCCTGCTACAGCAGAAATTTTGGCATTAGCAATTCTTTTTTCTTTTAGAATATTATTTAGTTTTTCTGCTAAAGTTTCAAATTTATTTTCAATTAAAGCTAAACCTTTTGTTAATAGCAGAATATCAACTGAAGATTTATAAAATTTGGAGATTTCATTCCCTATCCACTCAATTCCTTTTGAGCTCACCCCAACAACTAAAAGATCGATATTGTTTTTAATTTCATCATTAAATTCTGAGAATTTTAAGACTTTTATATTTTTTGGTAGCTGACTTTTTAAAATAGGATGAAAATTATTTGAATTTTTAATTTCATCAATAACTTTATCTTCAAGAAATGATCCAACTAAAAAAACTTCATTAGAATTATCTGCACAAGGAACAGAAAAAGCAGATCCCATCGCACCAGCGCCAATAATTACAATTTTTTTCATATCTTAAGCTATGCCAAAGTTTTTCTAATTGCTAGTTTCCATCCTTGTAATAGTTGGTTTCTTATGGAATTCTTAATTTTTGGAGAAAAAGCTTTATCTTTTTTCCAAATATTTTTAATTTGATTTAATGATTTAAACTCACCAACTTGATATCCAGCAAAGAGCGCGACTCCTAATGCAGTGGTTTCCAATACTTTTGGTCTAATTACTTTTAAATTTATTGTGTCTGACAAGAATTGTGAAAACCAATTATTTGCAACCATACCACCATCAATTTTTACTATTCTAGGTTTCAAACCGTCTTTATTCATAGCGTTAAAAAGGTCATAACTTTGATAAGCAACGGACTCTACTGTTGCTCTTACTAAACTTTGCCAATTACTATCTCTAGTTAAACCTGTAATTAAACCTCTTGCATCTGGTCTCCAATAAGGTGCACCCATGCCGCTAAAAGCGGGAACGACAAAGATACCATCATTTATAGTTGATGATCTTGCTATTTTTTCTGTTTCTGGTGCTTTTTTTATCAATTTCATTTTATCTCTTAACCATTGCACACCAGCGCCTGCTATGAAAATTGATCCCTCTAAAGCATAAGTAGTCTTATTATTCAATCGATAACATATTGTTGTTAACAATTTATTTTTGGAATTTATTTTCTTGGAGCCTGTATTCATAATTACAAAAGCCCCTGTTCCATAAGTGCTTTTGATTGAACCTTTATCAAAACAAGTTTGACCAACCGCAGCAGCTTGTTGATCTCCCAAAACAGCAGATATTGGTATCTCTTTTCCAATAATTTTTTTATCAGTTTTGCCAAAGTCATCAGCTGAATTTTTTACTTCGGGTAGAATACTCTTTGGAATATTTAATTTTTTTAAAATCTCATGATCCCATTTATTGTTATTAATATTAAACAACATTGTCCTACTTGCGTTTGTAGCTTCAGTTAAATGTTGTTTTCCTTTAGTTAATTTCCAAATTAAAAAAGTATCAACTGTCCCAAATAATAAATTGTTTGACTTTAATAATTTTTTAGACTGCTTAACATTATCTAAAATCCACCTTACTTTTGTTGCTGAAAAATAAGGATCAATAAATAATCCTGTTTTCTTTCTAAAATCATTTTCATATTTTTTGTTTTTAAGTTTTTTACAATATTCTTGAGTTCTTCGATCTTGCCAAACTATTGCATTATAGATTGGCTTTCCTGTTTTCTTATTCCATAAAATTGTTGTTTCCCTTTGATTGGTAATTCCAATACTAATAATATGGCCTCTGATTTTATTGGCCTTATTAATAACATTCTTAAGTGCTTTAAGGGTTGTTGACCAAATCTCATTTGGGTTATGTTCTACCCACCCATTTTTTGGGAAATATTGTTTAAATTCATACTGTGAAACAAATTCAATTCTTCCTTTGGTGTTAAAAAGAATTACTCTTGAAGAAGTGGTACCTTGATCAATAGAAATTATAAATTTTTTCAACGAACTACGCTATGCCTAAGTGTTTTTTTCTTTTTTCTACCCAAGTTCTAATCAAGTTATCAAAAATCAATCCTATAAACGCAACACAGATACCAAGTGTTAAACCAATTCCTGCGCCATTTTTATCTGATAGGGCTTTTAAAATATATTGTCCAAGATCCTCTGTACCAATAAATGCTCCAATTATCACCATAAATAAAGCAAAAACAATTGTTTGATTTATACCAAGCATCATGTGTGGAAATGCTAATGGAAACTCAATTTTTGTTAATCTTTGAAGTTTATTTACACCAGACATTGTTGCGGCTTCATGCAAGCCCACAGGAACACTTCTTAAACCTTCAATTGTGTACCTTGTTGCAGGAATTGTTGCATAAACAATTACTGCAATTAATACAGAAGTATCTGTAATCCCAAAAAGCATCATTACTGGAATTAGATATACAAATGATGGGAATGTTTGAAATATATCACAAACACCTAGCATAAACGCTGCTGATTTTTTATTTTGAAAACATAATGTTCCAACTGTAAATCCTATTAAACAAGAAATAACTACTCCAAAAGTTGCCATATATAATGTAACTAGCGCTCTATCCCACCATGGACTTAGTGCTATAAATAGAGTCAAAGCAGCAACAACTAACGCTGAACGAATTCCTCCAATTAAATATCCCGCTCCAACTGCTAACACTAATGTAGCTACTGCGGGCATTCTTAAATATAAAGCTCTCATCGGCTGAAGCACATCTTGAATTAACCATGTATTGAATGCTTTAATATACACAAAGAAAGTATCAAAAATCCAATCAACTCCTTTATTCCAAAAATCTGCTGTTGATATTCCTTTATTATGGGGAATTTCAAACAAGTAATTAAAACTACCTTTGAAAATAAAAGTCCCAACATATGCAAGAATTATTCCAATTACGAATGAAGTTGCAAAAAATATTACGTTTTTATTTCTTTGGAAAAATGTCAGATTACCAAAATAATCAGTTTGTTTGTTTGCCCAAGCTAAAGACATTTTATCAAGAAGAATTGCAATTAAACTGATACATAATCCTGCTTCTAATGCTAATCCAATATTAAGTTGGTTCAAAGCTAATAATAAATTAAATCCTAAACCTTTGGCACCAATGAAAGCAGATATGACTGCCATTGAAAAACAAACCATAATAACTTGGTTAACTCCAATTAAAATATCTCGTCTTGCTGTAGGAATTAATACCTTAAGCATTAGTTGCCAATTAGTACACCCACTCATTCTTCCAGCTTCAATAACTTCTGGTGGTATAGCTCTTAAGCCTAAAATTGTAAGTAGTATCATTGGTGGAACCGCAACAACCATTGTAATGATTACAGCAGCATGATCACCAACTCCAAATAGAACAAGTGCAGGAACTAATACAGCGTATTGTGGCATAGTCTGCATCACTAGAAGAATTGGGTACAAAGCTTTTTCAACACGTTTACTTTTATAAGCAGCAATTCCTAGACCTAAACCAAAAATAAATGATAGTGGAGCTGCAACAAGTATAAAAGAAAGAGTTTGCATTGAAGGTTTCCACTGACCAAATATAGAAATATAGATCATTGTTAACCCCGCAAACAAAGCTAATCCTTTTCCGCTAAGTTTATAAGAAAGTATAGCCGCTCCGGCAGCAACAATAGTCCAAGGTAAACCTGGTAACTCTAACCATGGATAAGCATCAATAAAATCCCAACTAGTGAATGCAACAATAGTTTCTAAGCCCCCCAATAAAATTTCTCTAATTAATTCAATTAAAAAAGTCATGAATGCAGTTAAATTTCTACTTATCTGTAAAAGTATTGGTCGAGTTTTAAACTCTTGAGTATCTTCATTCCAAAACTCCATTGGCATCCACTCATTCATTAAGAAAAATAAAGAATCGTTTATCCAAATAGGCAGCCAACCTAGTAACGGGGGTAATCTCCAAAATACATCAAAAGCATAATACCTAACTTCTTTGCCAAGAAAAAAGTAAACACTTTGGTTTGGATCTTTTACAAATTCTGCTTGTCCTCTAATAAATTTATAAGTTTCGGGAACATCAATAGCAAAACATAAAGCAAAAAATACAACTAATAAAAATAACCATTGAAATAATTTTGGATATTTTTTTAGATACTCCATATTTTAACTTCCGTTTTTTCTTCCTCCAAAAACTGTATCGATTATTTTTGAAGGTTTAATTGATCCAACAATATTATTTTCAGAATCAACTACTGCTACTATTTTTTCTTGAGTAAGTATTTTTTCTGCAACATTTTCTATAATTTCATCTTTTGATACTTTTAAATCTCCCAAATTATCTTTACTTGAAGCATCCATAACATCCTCAATAATCAAAACTTTCTCTCTCGGTACTTCTTCAGTAAACTTTCTTACATATTCAGTTGCTGGATTTAGTACGATATTGGCGGGTGTATCTAATTGTTCAATTATACCATCTTTCATAATTGCTATACGATCAGCCAATTTTAATGCCTCATCAAAATCATGTGTAATGAACATTATTGTCTTTTGTAATTTTTCCTGAAGTCTTAAAAACTCATCTTGCATTTCTTTTCTAATCAATGGATCTAATGCAGAAAAAGGTTCATCTAAAAACCATATATCTGGTTCCACTGCTAATGATCTTGCGATCCCTACTCTTTGTTGTTGCCCACCTGAAAGCTCTCTAGGAAAATAGTTTTCTCTTCCATCAAGTCCAACTAATTTTACCATCTCCATTGCTCTATTAATACTATCTTCAGTCTTTGTACCTTTAATCTGTAAAGGAAAAGCAATATTTTCCACAACTGTTTTATGAGGCAACAAAGCAAAGCTTTGAAACACCATTCCCATTTTATTTCTTCTAAGCTCAATAAGCTCTTTATTATTTAATTCTAATAAATCTTGACCTTCAATAAAAATTTTTCCACCGGTAGCATCCGTTAATCTTGAAATACATCTAAGAAGTGTTGATTTACCTGAACCAGATAAACCCATTACTACTAACATTTCTCCTTTTGCAACTTCAAAAGAAGCATTATTTACTCCAACAATACATCCTCTTTCCTGAAAGGTTTTTGCATCTACATTGCCATTAGACTCTTCAAGCATCTTTTTGGCATTTTCTCCAAAAATTTTATAAACCGACTCGCATTTGATTACAGTCTCAGACATAAATTGTTTTAAAGTTATATTAAATTCTATAAAATTAAAATGTTAATAATTGTTGCCTTTCCTCATTAAAAATTTTTAATAAAATAAACTCTAGTATCAATTCCAGTACTTAAAAAACTTAAAGCTTCTCCACTTATAGTAATACTTTCATCAACACCTACGTTGTTTCCACTAACTGTAAAACCCGCAAAACATTTGCTTTTTTCTTCATCCCATTTGACAAAGGTCTCATCAATTTTATTTCCATTAATTGTATAAAGCTCATGTGCTCTAAAATTTAAAAAATTAGCACCCATTATTGCTCTTTGAGGAATTAGCTTTGTAGCTTTACATACTTGCTCATATACTTCATCTGTTAATTTATAGTGATCGGTTCCATTAAATGAAACTAATATTCCAGAGGGTAGTTTAGATATTAACTCACTTAGTTTTTTTTCTTCAGCAATTCTCTCTTCCTCTAACTTCATTCTTTTTACTAAATCATCACCTTGTCCAAAAATTCCATTTAAAATACTAAAAGATAAAATTACTATTAGAGTAATAAATATAAGACCAATAAATTGTCTCAAAGACTCAGGTAAATCTTTTATTTTATTAATATAATTTTCTTTAGACATTATTCTTGTAACTTACCGTTCTTCCAAATACCTGTTTTTTGTTTTCCATCAGACCAAGTAAATGTTCCTTGACCATTCATAAAACCATTAGCCCACTCCCCTTCATAAGTGGAGCCATCAGGAAATGTTAATGTACCTATTCCACTCCAGACACTATTTTTGAATTCTCCTTTATAAATATATCCATTTGGCCAAGTCTCTACACCTTGTCCTTGTTTTTTTGTTGAAACCCATTCTCCTTCATAAGTTGTTTTATCGGTATAAACCCACTTACCATATCCATTATCACAATTACCTTCTTTGCAGCCTGTACTTCGTGCAAAGACTGATGAGCAAACTAGAAAGCTTAAAAGAAAAACAAGAATAGATCTTTTCATAAACATATTTTACACAAAATTATTTAAAAAAAAATCCCCCCCCAACAATGTTGGGGGAGATTTAAAATTTGAACTTTTATCCTTATTTAGTAAAAGCTTGCCAAACTGACTTATTATCAGCTAACCATTTTTTAGCTGCATCTTCGTGAGTCATTTTGTCAACATCAACTAAAGCTGCCATTGCACCAATTTGACTTGTAGAGAATGACATTTTCTTAAACGTTGCTGCTGCATCAGGATGAGTTTTTGGGAAATCCTCATGAACTGCTTTTTTCAAGTATCCATCAGGAGAACCACATTTACCATCTCCACCATCTTCTGGTCTGCAACCAGCTGTATATGGAGGGAAGTCAATAAATGTAAAACCAGCACCATCTGTAAAGTTAGGCGTCCAGTTGAAGATAATTGTTCCTCTTCCTTCTTTTTCAGCTGCAGCTAACTCTGCCCAAAGTGCATCAGCACTTCCAGCAAATTTAACCCACCATAAATCACCTAAACCTAGTGCATCAACCCTTTGTGGAATTAAGTCACCATGCCAAGTTTGTGGACCTTCCAACATTCTTCCTTTTCCATCTGGTGAATCAGGTGTTGTAAAGTTTTTAGCACAATCTGGATTTTTTAAAGCTGTCCAGTCTGGTAAACCTGGGCATAATCCTTTTTCAGCAACCCAGTTTGGATATCCCATATCCTCAAGAGTTCTTGCTTCATGATCACCCCAATCTAATAAACCACCTTTATCTAAAGCAGTAGTAAAAGATTTACCAAATGCAGATTCCCATACCTCGTGAGATATAGTTACATCTCCAATTCTAATTGACTCATAAACTGCCTGTGAGTCAGCGTTAACGTATTTAACGTTATTACCCATACTTTCGAAAATTCCACCAATAACGTAAGCCATTACAATTTGACTTGACCAGTTATGAGTTGGGATCACGATAGGCTTTTTGCTATCAGCGTTAGAAATTCCTGCAAAACTTACAACAGAAATCACTAGAGCAGATAGTAATGATATTATTTTTTTCATGTATACCCCTCTATTAATATTAATATTAATAGTCTATGACAAAAAGAACATGTAGGTAAAGGATAATTAGTTCTAAAAAATATATATATATTTAAACAATAAAAATGGTGATAATCTAAGTAACAATAATAAATTTTAAAAATGATAGGAACAAGTAAAGAAATTAAATATCCTGGTTTAAATGTTTTGCCACCTGGGGTTGAAAGACACATTGTCAATGGTGGGGGTCTAACTGGTTTTCAAATTTTTCCTGATGATGAAATAGAAATAATCAATAATGAAGGTAATCAAATATGTGAGATTATTTGTTTTGATAAAGATGGAAATTCAGATGTTGGAATATTAAGTCTTAACTCAAATAATGAAAAAAACTTCATTAGAAATATTCTTAGTGGCAATGATGAAACAATTTTAGCTACCAACTATCAATTAAAAAAAAGAAATTTAAAAATTTCTAATTCAAAATCTTCAATTATATTTGATCTAGACACAAAGCCTGGTGAAAAAATTAAATTAAAGTCAAAGGATAAATGTTACACAATATTTTCTGCTCCTGGCGAAGATATGGATGTTACAAAACAAAATCCACCAACTGATTTAACCATATTCGTTAAAAGAGCTAAAATTGTTAATGATAAGGAATTAAACGTAATTCCTGATCCTGTTTTCGAACCTGCATATGAAGAAAATATAAATAAAGAAAGTTGTATATCTTATGAGGTTAAGGAAGGAGATTATATTCAAGTAATAAGTCCAACTGGCAGACAATGTTCTGACTTTGTGGCATTCGATACAAAAAAATTAGAAAAAGGAATAGAAAAAGGATTAGACTGGCAAACTACAAGAACATTCATGGGTAATACTTTCCCAGGACCAGGTTTGTTCTCTAAATTTTATGACACAGACCATGAGCCACTTGTTGAAGTAATAAGAGATACTGTTGGAAAACACGACACTTTTAATCTTGCATGTACTTCAAAGTATTATGAAGACTCAGGATACTTTGGTCATCCAAACTGTTCAGATAATTTAACTGAAAGTATGTCGAAATACGGTGTTCAGAAACAAAAAGGTTGGCATGCAATTAATTTGTTTTTTAACACCTCTGCTGGTGGATTAAACTCTGTTATTTCTGATGAATCTTATTCAAGACCTGGTGATTATGTAATGTTTAAGGCTTTAAAAGATTTAACAATAGGAACAACAGCATGTCCAAGTGATATAGATCCTTGTAATTCATGGAATCCTACAAATATTTTTGTTAGAACTTATGACAAAAATAAAGAATTTAGAAAGTCATTTGGTTTTAGAATGAAAACAGACTCTGAAAATAAACTTACTAGAAATTCCGGCTTTTATGAAAGAACTTCAAAATTAACTAGAAACTTTGTTGATGCTAGAGGATTTTGGCTTCCAAACGACTACACCAAACATGGTTTAGTTAACGAATATAATGCTTGCAGAAATGATGCTGTATTAATTGATCTATCATCGCTTAGAAAATTTGAAATAATTGGTCCTGATGCTGAAGAGTTAATGAACTACACTCTTACAAGGAATATAAAAAAACTTTCTGTTGGACAGGTTGTGTATTCTGCAATGTGTTACGAAAATGGAATGATGTTCGATGACGGAACTCTTTTAAGATTAAGTGAAACAGGTTTTAGATGGATATGTGGAGACGAGTATGGTGGAGAATGGCTAAAAGAAATTGCAAAGAAAAAGAATTTCAATGCTATTGTTAAAAACTCTACTGACCAAATAAGCAATGTATCATTGCAAGGTCCTAAAAGTAGAGAAATTCTAAAAAAAATTATCTTTACACCGCCTACACAACCTTCGATAGATGAGTTGGGCTGGTTCAGATTTACAATTTGTAGAATAGAAGAACTTCAAGGTATCCCATTAATTGTTTCTAGAACAGGTTACACTGGTGAGTTAGGTTATGAAATATGGTGTCATCCAAAACATGCTCCCGAAGTTTGGGATAAATTGATGGAAGCAGGTAAAGATGATGGATTGATACCAGCTGGGTTTGCTGCATTAGACAAACTAAGAATTGAGGCAGGTTTAATTCTATTTGGCGCTGAGTTTGATGGAGAGCAAGATCCTTTTGAAGCCGGGATTGGTTTTGCAGTTCCATTGAAAACAAAAGAAGAGGATTTTATTGGTAAAGAGGAATTAATTAAAAGAAAAGCTAACCCTCAAAAGAAATTGGTAGGACTAGAACTTAATGGAAAAGAAATAGCAGGCCACGGAGACTGTGTTCATATTGGAAGATCACAAGTTGGTATAGTTACAAGCGGATGCCTGTCCTCTACTTTGAATAAAAATATTGCTCTTTGCAGAATAGATGTCCAATACTCTGAAATCGGTACTGAAGTAGAAATAGGTAAAATCGATGGTCATCAAAAAAGGATTGGTGCTAAAGTTGTTGGTTTTCCATTCTACGATCCAACTAAATCTAGAGTTAGGGCTTAAGATAAATGCCAAAAGAAAAAAAGACCTTATTAGATTTTTGGGAAGATCAAATGAGACAGTCTCATACTGCTAGTAACTATTTTTTTAGAAAATCCCCTTCTCACTATCATATGATGTTATTAGTAATGTCTGCACATAAAGAAAATAAAAAACTATCTGTAGAAGAACTTAAAACTAAATTATTTAAAACATCTAGACCAAAATCTGCATTAATTATTACTGAAGCTTGTGAAAAAGGATTCTTTCGTCTCGAAAAAACATCAACTGACCAAAGGATAAAAAATATAATACCTAGTGAGTCTTTTATTAAAGAATTTAATGAATACTTGGATACCTTAAAAAATATAAGTTATTAGGGATAAATTGCACAAAAATTGAAATATCTAAATTATATATATAATTTTTAGTTCTATAAAAAATTATATTAATTACTATTTGCAAAAAGTAATGTTTTCATATGACGACATTACCCTCGAAAGCTAAAGTAGTTATAATTGGTGGTGGAATTCACGGTCTAAGTACTGCTTGGAAACTTTCTGAAACTTACAAAAATCCTGGTGACATCATTGTCTTAGAAAAAAAAGATACTGCTGCTGGAGCAAGTGGAATTGCTTGTGGTGTTGTAAGAAATAATTATTTCCAACCAGCAATGAGAGAGTTAATGGCTCATTCAGTTTCTGTATGGGAGAGTGATCCTAAAGCATTTAAATACAATCCAGTTGGTTATTTGCAAATATCACCAGAGGTAATGCATGAAGATGTTGCAACTATTTATGAACAACAAAAAGCCATTGGATACGAGTCAGTATTTATAGAAGGTGAAAAAGATTGTTCAAATTATATGAAGGGTATTTTTGATGATTGGCAAGCTCAAGGTATCACTTCAGTACTACATGAAAAAAAAGGTGGATACGCTTTTAATAAAGATTCAATTAAAGCACTAGAAAGTAAATCTACATCTAATGGTGTGCAAGTGATGAAAGGTGTAAAAGTAACAGGATTTAAAAAAGGAAGTAATAGTCAAGCTGTTACAGGAGTAGAAACAGATAAAGGTATAATTGAATGTGAACAAGTCGTTATTGGAGCAGGTCCTTGGGCGAGAGATTTTTGGAACATGTTGGAATTACCTAAGACAGCAAATATCAAAGGTAAAGATGGTAAAATGCATGAAACTGATATGTGGACTTACTGGATGTTACAAGAAGGCGTTATTGGTGTTGAACCAGATTTTTTGAAAACAAATGATGGAAAACAACCACCTGTAGTTCATGTAGACTCGACTGCTCCGTTATATTCAGACAAAACTAAAAAATTATTAACAGATAAAATTTGGGGAATTTATTATAAACCTGATATCGAAGGATTAGGTGTCCAAGGTGGTACTTCACCTTACATAGTCAAAAAACATTTTGATCAGGTTAATGTTGATCCTTATGGAATTGAGTCTCCTGAGTATCAAACAACTGATGCATTTAGTGAAATGTGGTGTTCAGCTTTAGCACATTGTCAAAAAAGATTTGAAGGTAAATCTGATTTATATAGAAAAGGACCTTCGGGTGGTCTTGGATGCATGACGCCAGACTCTTTTCCAATCTTTGATAGGTTTTTTGAAAACGTTTACATGATTGCAGATGCAAACCACGGATACAAAATGATTGGAGTTGGTGAGCTTGTTGCAAAAGAAATTCTTGGTACTGAAAGTGATTTGTTAAAACCATTTAGATTCAACCGTTACGAGAAGGGAGAACTTCACCCTACTTCGAACAGTCCGTTTCCTTGGAGCTAGACTCTAAGCCTAGACACAAATAAATTTTTCAGCTACGTTTGAATAAATTAAATTCATTGAGGGGTGAAAATGACAGATCTAGAAAAACACGTTAACCAACCAGGACGTGCGAAATTAGTAAAAGACGTAAGAGCAAAAATTAAAGAATTAGGAATAACTTATATTTATTTTCAATTCATTTCAGTCACAGGAAGAGTTGTTGGAAAAGGTATCCCTGCTGACCATTGGGAAAGGACTGCAGAGAAAGGTTTTCAATTAGTTTATGGTTCTACTGCAAACTTATTTTTAGATCGTCATAATAATTACATTGGATACGGACCAGAGGCTATGGAGCTTGTGGGAATTCCTGATCCTGAAACTTTCGTGCAATTACCTTGGGATAAAAGAGTTGCAAGAGTTTTC
>CACEEO010000019.1 GCA_902558585.1 uncultured Pelagibacteraceae bacterium
GCAGGACACTTTTATGTAAGTCAATCTGACAAAGGTGAAATGGTAATGGGTGGAGATTTAGATGGATACAATAGTTATGCTCAAAGGGGAAATTTACCTACCTTGCAACACGTATTGACAGAGGGAATAGCTATGATGCCATTTTTAAGTAAATTAAAAATGCTGAGAACTTGGGGTGGTATTATGGATATGTCAATGGACGGTTCACCAATTATTGATAAAACTCATATTGAAGGATTGTATTTAAACTGTGGATGGTGTTACGGAGGATTTAAAGCCACACCTGCTTCAGGCTGGACATTTGCACATACAATTGCACAAGATAGAGTTCACGAATTAAACGCTGGTTATAGTTTAAATAGATTTAGTACTGGCCATCTTATTGATGAAAAGGGACTTGGAACAAAAACCTGGATATCGTAAATGCTTTATATAAATTGCCCACATTGTGGAATGAGATCTCAAAATGAATTTTCATATGGCGGAGATGCAAGCGTAAAAAGACCAGAACTTAATAAAGAAGTTTCAGATCAAGAATGGGATAATTTTGTTTACAATAGAAAAAGTTTAAGAGGAAAGCATTTGGAGCTATGGCAACATATTTCTGGATGTAGACAATGGATAAAGGTTGAGAGAGATACCGCAACCCATGAAATTTTCAGAACTTTTAAAGCTGATGAGGAAGTTGCCTAATGACACAAGCTTTTAGAATTGAAAATGGCGGATTAATAAACAAAGATAAAAAATTATCTTTTAAATTTAATGGTAAAACATACTTTGGTTATGAAGGCGATACCTTGGCATCGGCTTTATTGGCAAATGGAGTTCATTTAGTAGGAAGAAGTTTTAAATATCACAGACCAAGAGGTTTCTTTGGAGCAGGGGTAGATGAACCTTATGCTGTAGTTCAACTTTATAGAAATGGTGAAACAGAGCCAAATATTAAAGCTACAGAACAGGAACTTTTTGAAGGTTTAGAAGCAAAAAGTGTTAATTGTTGGCCGAGTGTGAATTTTGATATTGGAGCAATAAATAATTTTTTAAAAATTTTTCTACCTGCGGGTTTTTATTACAAGACTTTTATGTGGCCAAAAAGCTTTTGGTATCGAATTTATGAACCATTTATTAGAAAAGCAGCTGGTTTAGGTGTTGCTTCAACCAAACATGATAATGAAAGGTATGAACATAAATATGAATATTGTGATTTATTAATTGCAGGTTCAGGACCTTCAGGATTAGCTAGTGCATATGCTGCTGCAAAAAATGGAGCTAAAGTAATTTTAGCTGAAGACAAACCAAGATTTGGAGGATCTTTACTAACAAGTGATGTCAATATTGGCAATCAATCAGGAAAAGATTGGGCTGAGGGGATAATTGCAGAACTCAAAAAAATGCCAAATGTTGATGTAAAAAATAGATCTCAAATTTTTGGATACTATGATCACAACATGCTTGTGATGTCGGAAAAAGTTAGTGATCATTTACCATCAACTAAAAAATACCATCCTAATAAAAGACTATGGTACATTCGTGCAAAAGAAGTTGTGATTTCCTCTGGATCAATTGAAAGACCAATAGTTTTTGGAAATAACGATACACCAGGAGTAATGCTTTCTTCAGCTGCTAAAGAATATTTAAAAGTATATGGTGTTTTAGTTGGAAGAAAACCATTGGTATTTACAAATAATGATAGTGGATACGAAACAGCAATTGAATTTAAAAAACATGGAGTAGATCCAGTTGTTTTAGACTCAAGAAAAAACGCTGAGTCAGAAATAATTGATGAAGCAAAAAATTTAGGAATTAACATTAAAAATTCACATGTTGTGGTTGCTGCACAAGGGTACAAAAAAGTAAAATCTGCAGATATAGCGAGTATTTCTGAAGATAAAAAACAACTTGGTAAAATAGAAAATATACAATGTGATTGTATTTGCGTTTCAGGTTTTTGGACACCAACCATTCATTTAGCTTCACAATCAGGAAATAAAACAAAGTTTAAAGAAGAAATTGATGCATTTGTTTCAGGACAATCAAAACAAAATGAAATCACTTTAGGTGCAGCTAATGGAGTATTTTCGCTTGATGAAACATTAAAAACTTCATTTAAAGCAGGAAGTGAATTATCAAAAAAAATTACTGAAAATGATAATGAGATAGCTATTCCAAATGTTGTTGAAAAGAAATCTTCTCAACATGATAAGTTTTGGTGTGTTCCATTACCAAAAGGTAAAAATTATAAAAGATTTTTAGATTTTCAAAATGATGTAGCGGTATCTGATGTAGAAATAGCTTTAAGAGAAGGGTATCGATCAATTGAACACGTTAAAAGATATACAACTCTAGGAATGGCAACAGACCAAGGAAAAACAAGCAATTTAAATGGATTGCAATTAGTATCTGAAATTGAAAATAAAGTTGTTCCTGCGGTAGGTCATACAACTTTTAGACCTCCATATACTCCAGTTTCTATTGGAGCAATTGTTGGAAGGGAAGTTGGAAAACATTCAAAACCAACCAGAAAATCACCAATGCATGAATGGCATGAAAAAAATAATGCGGTTTTTGTTGATGCGGGTGTTTGGTTAAGACCAAGATATTATAAAAAAGGAAATGAAAATTTATTTGAGGCTTCTAAAAGAGAGGCTAAAAATGTAAGAACAAATGTTGGAGTTTGTGACGTAACAACTTTAGGAAAAATTGATGTCAAAGGTCCTGATGCAGCAGAGTTATTAAACAGAGTTTATACTAATGCGTGGCTTAAGCTGCCAGTTGGTAAAGCAAGATACGGTGTAATGTTAAGAGAAGATGGAATTGTTATGGACGACGGAACAACCACAAGAATTTCAGAAAATCATTATCATATGACTACTACTACAGCTCAAGCAGCAAACGTTCTCTCTCATTTAGAATATTATTTGCAATTAGTTTGGCCTGAATTAAATGTGAATGTAGTTTCAACCACAGAACAATGGGCTGGAGCAGCTATCGCTGGACCTAAATCTCGGGATTTATTACAAAAATTATTTCCAAATTCTGATGTATCAAATGAAGGCTTACCTTTTATGGGCTATATTGAGGGAGATTTATTTGGTGTTAAAGCAAGAATATTTAGAATTTCGTTTTCAGGTGAGCTTGCTTATGAAGTAAATGTTGAGTCTGATTATGGAAATTTCATGTGGGAAAAAATAATTGAAGTTGGTGAAGAATTTAATATTCAACCATATGGAACAGAAGCATTATCAACTCTTAGAATTGAAATGGGACATGTTGCTGGATCAGAACTTGATGGTAGAACAATTCCATTCGATAACGCCTTAGAAGGTCTTGTTAGTAAAAAGAAAGATTTTATTGGAAAAAGATCATTACAACGATCTGCATTTATAGCTGAAGATAGACAGAGAATAGTGGGGGTAGTTCCATTAGACAAACAAACAAGTATACCAGAAGGCTCTCACTTAGTTAAAGATGATAAAGCACCATTGCCAAATCCAAAATTGGGTCATATCTCTGCATCATGTTGGAGTGTTGAATATGATAATCCCTTTTCTTTAGCAATCTTGAAAGATGGAAAAAATATGATAGGTCAAAAGCTTTTTGCAATGTCACCACTTAAAAATAAAGTAATACCAGTTGAGATAGTTTCATCACATTACGTGGACCCAAAAGGTGAAAGAGTTAGATCATGACATTAATTTCAGCTTTATCAAATGTTCATGCAAAAGGTCAATTTGGAGATTATGAAGGTAAAAATGAAAATGATTTACTTAAAATATCTGAAATCAAAAATTTATTAATTGTTCAAATAGTTCAGTACAAAAATTCTTCACTTTCATTTGAGGGTATTGATATTGATGGTTTAAAATTAAAAAATGAACCTTTAACCGTAGTTTTTAATGAAAATACAAGGATTATGTGGAATGGACCAAAAAACTGGCTTTTAGTTTCAACAAAAAAAGATTTAATTAAAAATGTATCAGATAATTTTAAAGATACAGATTTTGCTATAACAGATTTATCTCATTCTAGAGCTATTATTGAAATCGAAGGAAATGATTCGATAGAAGTTTTGAAAAAAGGATGTCCTTTTAATTTTAATACATTGGATAAAAATAATTCAATTAACTCAACTTTTAATGGAATAGCTTTTACTGTAGATAGGTTGGGTGAAAATCCAAATAAAGTAAGGTTATTTGCTCTAAGAAGTTTTGGCGAATCTTTGTATCATTCCATCACAGATGCATCTCTAGAGTTTGGTTTTGAATCTTTATAAACTTAAATTTTCAATCTCTTGTTGCAATATAAACACCTATAGAAGTAATTAGAAATCCAATTAAATCTAAACTAGTTAAACTTTCATTTAAGAAAAACCATGCCATAAAAGCAGAAGTTGCTGGAATTAAAAAAAATATAGAAACAGTTTTACTCGCTGAGTTATTTTTTATTAAATACATCAATATTGTAAATGCACCAAATGACACTAAAAATATTTGATGGCTCATTGCAATGATAAATGTTTCTGAGAAATCAATATATGGATCAACAAATAAAATTATTATTAATAAATGAAATATACATCCACCAATAGCTTGATTCATATTACTTATGGATAAAGGCAAGTTGTTACTCAATTTTTTTTGCCATAAAGTTGAAAAAGTAATTGCTAACAAAGCTATTATTGTTGCGATCAACCCCGCTGCTGGTATTTTTGAACCAATATCAAATCCCAATACAAGTCCTGCGCCAGCAAATCCCAATAAAACTCCTATCCATTGTTTTGCAGATACTTTCTCATTTAATATGGGACCACTTAATGCATTTGTGAGAATTGGTTGAAGGGTTACAATTAATGCTGCAATTGCTGTAGGCATTCCTATTGAAATTGAGTAAAAGACACCGCCAAGATAAAAACCATGAAATAAGACACCACTAAAAAAGGATTCAAAAAAGTTTCTTTTGCTTACTAGAATTTTTTGTTTTGAATAAATAGAAAATAAAAAAAAACCTAAAGCAACCAAAGCAAATCTAAAAGCTAAAGCAGCAAATGGATCACTGTTGTCTATAATAGGCTTGGTTGTTATGAAAGCAGACGACCATAGAAGTATAAATATGAAAGGAAATATTTTGATCATTATGTTTAATAAACAAATAAATTAGATAAAATCAAACAAATCAGTACCTATAATGAACAAATTAGATGTAGAAACGAAATATCAAATCACTTAATGTTCATCTATGAACTCTAGGTTATTTAGAATTTTAACAATTGTACTGTCTTTTTTCTTTTTGACGGGTTTTGTTCCCATTCTTTCATTTGTTGGTCCAGGCGTAACAGTTCTGACTTCAGGTAATGTCTATAAAGCTAGTGCACAATTCATAGTTAATCAACGTATAGAAAAAGAAACTGGTAAAAATTCTTTTGCTTTAATTAAAGATACGTTACTCATTCAAGAAACAGATAAAAAAATTAAAATTAACTCATTTGATGAAGACTTAAGACAATTAGTTGAAACAAGAATTAAAATGACAAGGCAAAAACTGGATAATCAAAATTTACAAAAAATACTTAAAAAACGAATAGAAGTTACTAGATCAATACTTTATATAAATAATACTACTAAATAATATTTAGATATATCAAATCTTCTTGATTAGTTTCTTTGCACCACATTTCATAGCTTTCACAAACCCTCCACAAGTGATCAAAAGCTCTCTGTGAAATTTCTAGTGGAAAATGACTCTTAGTATAATAAAGCTTTGGTATCTTTATTAAAAATTTTACCATAGAATCTTTTTGTAGCTCTAAAAGTCTTAAAGTTTCTTCATCAATTTTTTTTTTAGTTATTTTATCTATAAATTTATTATTCTTAAGTTCTAAAAACCATTTATCATGAAATTTTCCAGAACTTAAAATGTCATATTCCTTAGTAGTCATGAAAACTTCAAATGCTTGTATATTATTGATTTCAGGATTTTGTTTTTTAATTTCTATTATTTTTGAATAAACAAATTCAGCAGCTCTTAATACATATGGCTTTTCAGACTTGTTAGACATAAACTAATTTTTATGCTTAACCATAGCTGAATGAGCCAAAATTAAGTTAGGATCTAAGAAAACTTTTGAGGATTTAACATTTTTAAATGATTTAAATGCAAAAATCGCAATAGGGAGTTCTGTACAACCTAAAATTATTTTTTTACACTTCATTTTAATTAAGGAATCAATTGCAGGTTTAATTGCTTTTGCTGCATCCTTTACATTGCCCATTTTGACTAATTTAATTGCTTTATTAACTGATAATTTTTGTATTTTTTGAGATGGCTCTATTAATTGATAATCTTTTTGAAAAAATTTTTTATATACTCCAGTTTTAAGAGTACCCTCAGTTGCTAAGAGACCAACTTTGGAGTTTTTCTTACATTTTTTTTTTGTAAATTTGAAAACTTCTTTTGGCATATTGATTATTGGAATATTAATTTTATTTTGTAAATCATCGAACCAATAATGAGCTGTATTACAAGGTATAACTATAAATTTACATTTATTCTTTTCCAGAAGTTTACAACCTTTAAGCAAACTCTTTAAAACTTTGTTATATTTTGCTCTACTTGTTTTATTTGTAGATTTGTTTGAAAGATTTTTAGTTTGGGAGCCTATGGATTCGGGTCTACCTGGAATATTTGATTTATTATAAAGTATAAATAATGGATACTCTTGATCAATTTTTCCTCTATTTAGAACAGCAAGTTTGTTACAAAAATCAAGACCAGCTTGAGTTCCCATTCCACCTAAAATTCCAATCATATTTTTGATTAATTTATTAATTTTTTAATTTAATTCTATAATTAATAATTGTGTTTAAAGGTTGTTATTAAATTAGGTATTGGCTGAATAATAAATTTTTTAAAGTTAAATAAATTTTTCAGCCAATAGGAAGTGTGAAATTATGCAGTTTTTAAGTTAACTGCTGAAGGACCTTTAGGACCATCTTCAACATCGAAAGTCAAAGCTTGACCCTCATCTAAACCGTTCATACCAGCATCTCTTACTGCTGAAACATGTACAAACACATCTTTTTCTTTATCTTCTCTTTCAATAAAACCAAAACCTTTGGTTGGATTGAACCACTTTACTTTACCTTGTAGACTCATATTTATCTTCTTACTTTTTGTTATGTTTAATTATTACTTATAATTAAGTAATATTGGCTTTCTTTAGATTTTATTAGGTTTTGTCAACAAAATAGATCAATAATTAAAAATAATTTTTTAAATATCTTCAATAAACATAGTTAAATAAACAGAATTGATGTCTTTTTTATAGTGTGCAAAAGGTTCGCATACTGTGAAACCAGTTTTTTTGAAAAGTTTTCTTGCTGGTATAAAAAAATCACCTGCGCCTGTTTCAATACTTAATCTTTTTATTTTAAGCTTTCTAGCTTCATTAATTAAATGATTGATTACATTAATCCCTTGGCCTTGCATCCTAAAATTATCGTGAATTCTTATCGATTTAAATTCTCCATGTTCTTTATCCAAAAATTTTAAAGCACCACAACCAATCAGTTTTTCATCATCCCACAAGCTCCAAAATTTAATTGATGGCACTTTTAAACCAGGAATGTCTAGTACGTGAGCACTTCCTTCTGGAGAGGCAGCTCTAAGCTCAACAAAATGTTTGGTTAGAAGCTCATTAACTTCTGGATTATCAAAATTGCCTTCTATTGATTTTAACATTTATACTAAAGTTGTGATATGACCCATTTTTCTTTTTTCTTTTATATCTTTTTTTAAATAATCAAAGAAAAATTCATTTTCATTAAACTTTTGTATATTTCTATAATGAGTAATTTGATCGCCAAGCAAATTCATCATTTTAGCATTAGATATTTTTTTTAAAGGAATTTGTTCCAAACCACACACAGCTCTTACATGATTTTCAAATTGACTCACATTGAAAGCATTTATTGTTAAATGTCCTGAGTTATGTACTCTGGGTGCAATCTCATTAACATAAAGATTATCATTTCTATCAATAAAAAATTCTACACATAAAGTTCCGACATATTTAAGCTCTTCAGCAATTAGCATTGCCCAATCTTTAGATTGATTAAAAATCTTTTCATTAATTTCAGCAGGTATTTTTGAATATTTTAAAATTTGATCTTCGTGAGAGTTTTCTATTGGTTCATAAATTTCATATTTATTATTACTAAATCTTGTAATTATAATTGAAATCTCTTTTTTTAATTTTACAAGTTTTTCAAGAATATATCCTTTTGAAAAATCAATATTCAATGAATTAAGTTCATTGCCTGATTTAATTGGATATTGACCTTTGCCATCATAACCAAGTGTTGTTGTTTTTAATATTCCTGGTAAAAAATCTACTAAGGCATCTATGTCAGATTTTTTTTCAATCGAAACATATCTGGTTGTTCTAATATTTAATTTATTAACGAAATCTTTTTCAGCCAATCGATGTTGAATTAATCTATTAACAGAAGGCTTTGGCAAAACAGGTTTAAATTTATTTATTTCATTTAATGTTTCGTATGGAATATTTTCAAATTCATAAGTGACTAAATCAACCTGATTTATAAATTCTGATATCTTTTCTTTATTATCATAATTTCCAGTAACAAATTGATTGCAAAAATTTTGAGCAGGCGCATCTATGTCATCACAAAAAATAACAGTTTTAACATTTAATTTTTTTGCTGCTATTGCAAGCATACTTCCAAGTTGACCACCCCCAATGATACCAAGAGTAATTTCAGACATTTTATTTTGGAGATTTTTTTACAGATTTGGTTTGTGATGTTCTCAAATTTTTAAGTTTTTTTCGAACATTTAAATTATTATTAGCAATTATTGCAGAAGCTAATAAAGCAGCATTAATGGCACCATCCTCTCCTATAGCAAGAGTTCCTACAGGTATTCCTTTAGGCATTTGTGCAATTGATAATAAACTATCCAAACCTTTAAGTTTTTTACTTTCAACAGGAACACCAAGTACTGGCACATGTGTAAGCGCTGATATCATACCTGGAAGATGAGCAGATCCTCCAGCACCTGCAATTATTACTCCTATATGATTTTGCTCAACTTTTGCAGCATACTCATACATTCTTTGTGGTGTTCTGTGAGCAGATATGATTTTTGTTTCAAACGAAACTCCAATTTTTTTTAAGGTTTTTTCGGCCAGTTTCATTACTTTATAGTCAGATTGACTTCCCATTATGATTGAAACTTTTAATTTACTATTTTTTTTCATGAAAATTGATCAACTGTTTATTTCAAAATTAACTTAAAATTTCAATAAAATTAATAGTATTTAAAATACATATTGATTAGAGTTAAGCATACTATGAATTATAAAATCGACAATCTTCAATATTGCAATTGGTCTAGAAAAATCTTTGAGATTAACAGATCTGCTGGATTAGATGCTGTACATGTTACCATTGTCTACCATGAAGATTTTGATGAATTACAACTCGAAATAAAAAAATGGGAAAAATTATTTCATGAAAATTCTGATTTAATTTTCCTTGGTAAGAATTTTCAAGATATTGATAAAGCTAATAAAGAAAACAAAACTGCAATATTTTTTGGTTTTCAAAACTGTTCACCAATTGAAGATGATATAAATCTTGTTGAAAAGGTTCATGAAATAGGATGTCGATTTATGCAGTTGACCTATAACAATCAATCTTTACTTGCAACAGGTTGTTATGAAAAAGTAGATAGTGGAGTTACAAATTTTGGACGTGAGGTTATAAGAGAGATGAATAGAGTTGGTCTTGTGGTTGATATGTCGCATTCTGCAGAAAAAAGTACTATAGATGCAATTGAGTTTAGTGAAAAACCAATTGCAATTACTCATGCCAATCCTTCTTTTTGGCATCCAGCTAAAAGAAACAAATCCTCAGATTTATTAAAAATTTTGAGTGATAGTGGTGGTATGTTGGGTTTATCATTATACCCTCATCACTTAAAAGATAATACAAATTGTTCTCTAGATAGTTTTTGTGAAATGGTGGCAAAAACAGCTGAAATAATGGATGTAAAAAAAATAGGAATAGGATCAGATCTTTGTTTAGATCATCCAGATACTGTTGTTCAATGGATGAGAAATGGCTCTTGGTCTAAAAGTAAAAACTATGGTGAAGGTTCTAAAAATAAACCAGGTTTTCCAAAACAACCTGATTGGTTTCTTGATGCAAGAGGGTTCTCAAATATTGAAAAAGGTCTAAAAAAAGCAGGTTTTTCAGATACCGAGACACATGGAATACTTGGAAATAACTGGTACAATTTTTATAAAACTATTTAATTATGAAAGTTGAATTAAGAGACCCAAATAAGATAATGAAATTATCAAGGCTAGGATCTTTTCATCAATCAAAATTATCTTTTTTAAGAAGTTTTCTTAATGAATTTAAAGAGTGGGAGTATAAAAGAGATTTATTTAATTTAAATGAAAATGGTTTTGGAGAAGCTGTTTATTCATTTAAAAAAAATAAAAGAGTTTATTCTTTAGTTTGTTTTGCAAATGAAATCAAAGATGAAGAAAGATCAGACAGAGTTATTGCAACAAAATGGGATGCAGCTTTTACATTACATGATGGAGTTCCTACAAAAAAAGACATTGAAAGATTAAAAAATGAAGTTCCAAAACAAGAAGTTGGTAGACTTTCTTATAAAGAATTAACTTTATCGAGAGCAAACAAATCAGTAAGAATTTATAATCATGTAGTTGACAGTTTGAGCAAAGGTCAGCAGCCAGATTTAAACTTATTATCTAAAGTAGGCTATTTATATAGGACTACAGCAGTATATGGCTCGGGTAAATTTGGTCTTGCAGATCGATTTAGAATTAAAAATCGTGAAGAAATTAATGGTCCATTCAGATTAGAAATGATGTTGGTATATTTGGTAAGACAATTTACTTTTGATCAAGTTAATCATGTTGCTTATTATAAAAATCCAAAAACAGCAGTTAAACTAGATGATAATATTTGTAAAAACTTGGGAATAGGTAATTCCACAGGCTTGGGCATGGCTCCATTTATAGTCAATCACCCAACTCTATTAAATAACTGGATTTTAAGTAGAGAAAAAGCACTTAAGAAAATTAGAGAAATCAAAGATGTAGAAAGACAAGATAGTGATTTGTTTATAGATTGTGTAAAAAAATCTTTAAAAAATATTACAAGCTGGAATACTGATAGTGAATATCAGCAAACAAAAATCACATCATTGCTAAAAGATGTTAAAAAATTTTTAAACTTTATAAACAAAGATTTTAATTTTGAGATCGAATATCCTTTCAACAAAATATATCAATGGTTGGAGGATAATACTTGTGAGGAATGCATTGAATACATTGTTTCAATAATGATGGAACCTTATAATAATATTGTAAATCCTTTGGTAAAAGAAATGAGTTCAGATGAAGAAAAATATTTTAATATTCCAACTCATAGAAAAGTTGAAGAATTGCGTAATATCATCGAAGCAAAGTATCCAAACATTTTAGATATTAATTTTGAGAAAAAAGAAAATAATAAAAACTTTTGGTTTATTTCAAAAAATAAAGAGGAACCTAGATTAGCTGATCGTTTTGAGGAGCATGGATCAGAATTAGAACAGCCTTTAGCAATAGCAAGAGATATAAAAAAACTTTATGACAGATTATTAGTCTCAAAAAATAGTTTAACTATTGCTGAGTTTTTAACGTCAAATTCTGAATTAAGACATGTAGTGAGGAGGGCATTCATTGTAGAAAAATTTCCTTATTCAGAAATACAAGATAATACAATTGGAAAAGATTTAATGCCAATTGATATGCTTAGAATAAAATTGTCTTTCTTTGGGGCATTAAAATTTGATCCACGATCTGACAAATGGTTAAGAATTTGCATGTTTCAAGGAGCTCCACTTCCAAACGAGTTAAAAAGTTATGACGAGCAGTGGGTATATAAAACCAATATTTAATAATGAAATCACTGAGTGAAATTGAAACTACTGTTAAAAGAGCTTCAAAGGCAGCAGGATATTCTTGGGGAGTTTCCGAAGAAACAGGAAAAAGTATAAGATTGTTAGAGCTATTTAGTTTACCGGGCATTAAGCACCTTAATGAATATTTAAATAAAAAAAATAAAAGTAAATTTGAAAATTTAAATTTAATTAGTGAAAATAATTCCTCATCAAATAATCCTTACTGTCCAATTACTTTAGGTGTTAGTTTTTTAGATCAAATAAATGTTTTAGAAAATTTAAAAAAAATTGAGTTTAAAAATGTTGCTTATCCAATTATTTTTATTTCCTTCATAAGTCGTTCATCAGAGATTATTGGAAAAAAAATTAATGTAAAAATAGATGAAAAAAAAATGTTATTAAATCTAAATGTAAATATTATTTCAAATTTTATTGATCAAGAATTTCCAAAGATAGCGAATAAAATTGAGGTCAATCTACTTGAAAATGAAGATAACTTTACAGACGATGAATGGAATAATTTATACAAGTTATCCGAAGAAACTTTTGTTGAAGAGAGTGACAGTTTAAAAGAGGGTGCGGCAGGTGCAGGTTTGACAGATAATGATTGATAAAATAGATGAAAAAAATCTAAAGGAAGATACTGAAGAATTAAACAATATTTGTGATGAATGCAAAGAGGAAGACGAAAGTGTCACTCAAAATTTAATTCTTACTGGGTTTAAATTATGTAAATCTTGTAGAATATCTAAGACTATTTTTCCGCTTTAACTGATTTGACTTACTGGAAGCATATTCATTCTACTCATCACAAATGAGATAGATAAAAATGCAATAATTAAAAAGGATAAAAGTACAATCCCAAAAGATTTAAAATTAGATTTTAAACTCAATATTTGTTTAGTTGAAATTATTAAACCTGCAAAAATCCAGAACTGAGTAAGAAAAATTATTGGTATCATTAAATCTGGTGTGACCGCAAAAAATCTTAATAAACCAGGAGCATGTGCAAATCCAACAGCTGTTAAAACTTTTTTGAATGAAACTTTGGTTTGTTTATCAGGAAATAATTTAACTCCAATTACAAAAATAAAAATCGCCCATATTAGCCAAGTAACTATTGCAGTTAGACCAGACATTGCAATAGCTGTTTTAATAATGGTATTAGCTGCTACTGCTCCAGCAATACCATCTAGTATCATTATAATCCCAGCAAAGTAAATTGACGCTTCTCCAAAATTTTTATTATCTGAATAAAGAGTTTTGTCTAATTTAATTGACTTAAAAATTATATTTAAAAATTCAGCGAACATTAATTTTTTTTATTTTTATTTTTTTGAGCCTTATAAGAAACAATTAATGGAAATATTATTAAAGCAATAGCAATGATAATGCAAACTGCTATTAAAAAACTTTTGGTCATTAGAATTGAAAAGGGGAGCTGAAATTAGCTCCCCCATAGTAAATATTAGCCTTTTACAACTTCTCTTGTATTTGCGTTGAAAGACTCTTTGAATGGTATATCCACAACTACAGCATCTACAGGTGTTCCTGGAGTGTCTGAGTATTTTTCAGGAAGATGAACTTTAAACTTAGTTCCAACTTTTCCTTTTGGAAATCCATTAGGATTTAACGTTCCATCAAATGGAACATAACCCATTGCAATATTAGTTTTCTTTTCTGGATGCCACCATGGTGAAGTAACAAATCCAACTGGATCTCCACCACTTTCTGGTGATACCAACCAAAAATCAGGCGCATAATCATCAATAGGTTTACCACCCAACTCCATTCCAACTAATTGAAGTTTGTATGGTTTTTGACCAGCTTTTATATCTGCTTTCATTTTCTCTAAAGCAGCTTTACCAACATAGTCAGCCTTTTTATTCCATTCACCTTTACCAGATAATGAAACTTGATAACCTAAATTACATTGAAACGGATTATGCTGTTGATCCATGTCTTGCCCCCAAGAAAGAATACCAGCTTGTATTCTTCTATGGTGTGCAGGCGCAATAACCATTAGGTTATGTTTTTTTCCTGCATCCAACACTGCATTCCACATATCTTCAGCATATAAAGTTGCATTTCTTAAATATATCTCATAACCAGCTTCTCCTGAAAAACCAGATTGAGAAATCACACAACTTCTTCCACCAATTTTTGCCTCTGCTAATCCATAGAAAGGCATATTATCAAAATCAACTTGATCTCCACAAAGATCTTTCATTAAAGCTTTTGATTTCGGACCTTGAATTTGTACTGGACATGCATCAATTTCTTCAATTGTACAATTAAATCTTCCATCTGCATTTACACCTTGTAAATACATTCCAATATCAGAGTCTGATAATGAAAACCAAAATTCATCTTCTGAAATTCTTAAAAGAATTGGATCATTTAAGACTCCTCCGTAAGCATTACACAAGATCACATATCTTGCTCTCATAGGAGAAATTTTTGTTGCATCTCTAGTTATAACGTAGTCAGTAAACTTTTCTGCATCAGGACCTTTAACTCTTATTTGTCTTTCAACAGCTACATTCCACATTGTTACATGGTTTACGATAGCATCGTATTCAACCATTGCTCCACCATCTTCAGGTTTTACATAACCTCTTGGGTGATAAATTCGATTGTATACAGTTGCTCTCCAACAACCTGCCTGCATTGATAAATGCCAATAAGGTGACTTTCTTACCCTTGTTGAAATTAATAATTCAACTTTAGTTGGCCCACTTTGTCTTAAATTGTATGGTACTTCTCTATCAGATTGATCAACAGAAGTAACATGTTGTACTTTAGTATAGTCAAATTCTTTAGACATAACTATTCTCCTTCAACCACTTGTTAGTTTCCTTCAAGCCGCCGAATGTATAAATGTGGAAGTTATCAGTGTGCGATTTAACTTTCCCAATTAAATCATTAGGGTCTTTAGGTTTCAATAAATCCAATGCCTTACTAAAATTAGATTTAAGAAAGTTTAAGGAATTTTTTGCCCCAACAATATTAGCAAATTTAATTAGGCTAGATATTTTTAATGGCCCAGTAATTCCCACATGCACTGGTACGCTTTGCTTAGAAATAAAATCTATAATAGGCTGAGGATCAAGTAACCACTGTGTTACAATATAATCAGCGTAAGGCTTTTTATCTATCATAGCTTTTTCTAAATCTGAGTCGGATATATCAGGACTCCCCTCGG
>CACEEO010000020.1 GCA_902558585.1 uncultured Pelagibacteraceae bacterium
AAAAAAATATATCAAATCCAAAATTTTTTTTTTTCTCAGACGATATTGAATGGGTAAAAAATAATTTTAAAGGTGAAAATTTTTTTTATATCAATAATAATTCACAAGAATTAAAAAAACCTTTTAAAGATCTTTTTTTAATGAAAAATTGCACACATAATATAATTGCAAATTCTACATTTAGTTGGTGGGGTGCTTGGTTAAATGAGAGTTCTAATAAAATCGTAATTGCTCCTAAATATTGGTCGTCAAATACAAAATCAAATTCTACAGATTTAATACCGCCACAATGGATTATTTTATGATTAAAAAGCGTGTGTCCACGATTTTATTTTAAAATGATTGATCCTAGTATTGCTATAATCATACCTGTTTATAATGTTGAAAAATATTTAGAGGAAACGTTATTAAGTGTTGAAAAGCAAACCTCTATGCCCGATGAAATAATTATTATTGATGATGGAAGCACCGATAACTCATTTAACATTTTAAAAAAATTTGAGAAATTAGCGAATTTAAAAATTATAAGAACACATAATCAAGGATTAGGACCAGCTCGTAATTTAGGACGAAGTATTTCAAATAGTGAATATATTTATTTTTTAGACTCTGATGATCTTATAAAGAAAGATTTAATTTTTAAAATTAGATCAGTTATAAATGATTTTAATAAACCAGACATGATATTGTTTTCAGGAGATACTTTCTCAGAATTTGAACATTCTAAAAAAAAAACAAATTTAAAATTTACTTTAACAGGTAGTTTCAAGCAAGATTCGGGCTTAATTACGCAGTTAATTAAAAAAAAAGAGGCTTTACCTCAAGCTGGAAGATATGTCACTAAATCTTCATTATGGTCAGAAAATAAAATTAATTATCCAGCTTCTATATTTGAAGACGAGGCTGTTTTTTTTCCTTTATTGGCTTTAAGTAAAAATACCATTGTTTTGTCTGAAATTTATTTTATGTATAGAAAAGGTAGACTTGGTTCAATTACAAACAGTTTACTAGGAGCGAAACATGCTTCAAGTTATTTTCATGTAATTAGTATCTTCATTGATTTCATGGATAAATATCCATATTTAATAAAAAAAGATTTATCTGCTTGGAGATTTCGATTAGGGCGTATTGGTTTAAATTATATTTCAATGTGTATAAAAACAAAATCTCCAATTAATTGGAGAACTATTTACTTGTTAATATTTAAAATCAAAAGTTTTGTGTATCCATATAAATTGTTATGGAGATTTATAAAGGGTTTTAAATTAAATTAATTATTATTTTTTTAGATTTTAATTTTATTAAGTGCGTTATTTTTAAATAAATTTGCTTCCTTTATATATCTTCTGACCATCTGTGAACTTTTATGACCTGTCATGGCCATTATACTTCGCTCATCTGCACCTGACTCAGCTGCTACTGTTGCAAAACCTGATCTTAAACTATGACCAGCAAAATTTTTATTTTCGACACCTGCTATGTTTAAATATTTTTTCATCAACATAACTACAGATTGATCAGTTAATCTTTTATCTGTTAAAAATAAACTTTTTGTAAACCTCTTAAAAATAGGTCCTGATTTAATTTTAGATATTTCCAACCATTTTTTTAAGTTTTTGACAGGACAGTAGATTTCATTAGTGAAGTAGGGTAGTCCTTTAGTCATTCCTTCACCATATTGATCTGTTTTTGATCTTTTAATTGTTATTTTGAGACCTTCACCAACAAATTCTAAATCCTCATAGTCAATTGAAATAAGTTCTGATCTTCTAAAACCACCTCCAAATCCAATCAATATTATTGATTTATCTCTTAGTTTTTTTATTTCCTCAGTTTTATATTCATTTATTGCATTAATAATTAATTTTAAATGGTTGATTAATATAGGTTTTTTACCTTTCTGAATACTTCCTTTGACTCTTCTTATTCCCATTAAATTTTCAACTATAATTGGATGTTTAGTATCTAGATAGTAGCCTTTAAGCTTATGTAACATGCTAATTGACACCAGCCTACGTCTTAAAGTGCTTATTTTTGAGTTTTTAGAGAGATGAGTTAAGTATAGAGAAACTATTTTTGGCTCAGTTGGCAATGAATTCAAACCATGCTTTGCACAGAACGAACTAAAGTGTTTAAAGTCAGACTTATAAGCCCTTAAAGTATTATTTGCTTTAGAGCTTTTAAGGTTATTTAGAGTTGCCTCATGCAGCGATTTTAGGTCTGTTGTCAGCTCATTCATATAATTACTATTGATAACAATTAATTATCATTAGTAATATATCAAGAGTTTTCTAATGTCAAATAAAATAATTAGTCATTTTTTAGGGACAATTAATGATATTGCGAGCTCAATAATGATGAAATATAATTTATAGATGGGCATAGACGGAGTAATTGAACCAATATATTTCTTAATAACATCTTTTGGTTTTGCAATATTAAGCTTTATTAATTATAAAAAATCTGGAAAAACTCTTGAAACTATTTATCTTTCAATTTTAACTGTTTTCTTTATAGTTTGCTTCATTATTTTAAATTTTTATTAATGAAAGGTACTAAATTTCAATTAAAAGTCTGGAAATACCTTAAAACTATACCAAAAGGCACTGTTAAAACCTATAAACAGGTAGCAATTGCAATAAAAAAACCTAAATCAGCGCGTGCTGTAGCTAATGCATGTGGAAAAAACCCATATGCCCCTAAAATACCATGTCATAGAGTAATTCGGTCCGATGGAGGCCTTGGTGGATACTCAGGGAGAGGTGGAATTAAGACAAAACTGCGTTTATTGAGATCTGAAAAAGTTGATATTTAGTGGCTTTTTTATCCTATTTTATGGTCAAAAAAACTAGTAAAATCAACGTTTTTTCAATATTTAAGCTTATTTTAACATGAATAGTAATATTCACCCTTCAGTTGCACTATATATCAAGATATAACAAAATAAAGCACCTCTATGGCCGTTTAAAACATATATTCTATAACTGCATTGCTCTACTTTTCAATAATACCAATGCTAAAATTAGTGTCAATTTTTATTGAATTTTTAAAAAATTTTTGTTCCCCTACCCACTTATTAAAATAAGAATTTTGAATTTCGTGTTTAATTAGCTAAGAAAACCATTGGTATTAAACACTTTTAAGCTTGGTGCTTTATTTTCTCTATCAAGTTTGCCATTTTTGCCTTTATGTGTTTAAAATAATAGATATTAATTGTTTATTTTCTTATCTAATTTCAATATTTCATGTTAATTTATATATATTAATTTAATTAATTTATCTAATAATTACAGTAATTTATAAGTATATGTTAAAGTAATACATTATATATTAGTAAATTTTTATTTACTATTAATTAGGGCGAGTAATTAAATATTCCCTTCTAGATATATATAGACCACTGAGAACAATAATAAACAAGCCTAAATAAGTCCAATTATCAGGTAACTCATGAAAGAAATAATAACTAATCAGTATATTTGTAATGATCTCCGTATAGCCCAAAGGAGCTAATTTAGAGGCATCAGCGTATTTGAGTGATAATATGAGGAAAAGATGCGCTACAGAGGCTATAAGGCCGATTAAAGCCATTAAAATCCACTGATTTGACGTAGGATTAACCCAAACTGAGGGCATAAATAGACTAATTATTATGGTTCCTATTAAACCAGATAGTAAAAGAGTTAAAAGAGGATTGTCAGAGGTACTGAGCTTCCTCGTGATAATAAGATAAAACCCATAGCAAATTCCATTACCTAAAGCAGCCATGGTAGCCAGGTTAAGCTCAATAAAACCAGGTCTTATTACAATTAAAGTTCCAATAAATCCTAATGATACAGCAGTCCACCTCTTCACCCCTACTTTCTCATTTAAAAAAAATGGAGATAATGCAGTAACACAAATTGGTGCGACAAAAGCTAAAGTTAAGGCTTTAGGAAGTGAAATTTCCGATATTGCATAAAAGAACAAATAAGTAGAAAAAACAAAAATTAATCCCCTAATTAATTGAAGGGCTGGTTTTTTCGTCCAAACTAATGAATGCCTATAAAAGATAAGCATTAGGGATAATGTAAAGACTACAGTAAAAAAATATCTTGCCCAAGTTATCTGTAAAACATCCATAGATGAGCTTAAATATTTAGCAAAAGCATCCATTACAGGAACAATCATCCAAGCTGATGCATTTAAAATTATAGCCTTCATGAAAGAAGGATATCCCTTAATAGAAGTATTTTAAAGCAAAGAATAATGTAATTGGAATAGTGAATAAGGACATGATTGTAGATACTACAATTGTGCTAGATATATTATCTACTATTTCTTTAGGAGAATACATGTGCGCAATCAAATAACACAAAATTGCACTAGGCATACAAGACTGAATTAACAGAACACCGGCTGGTATACCAGATAAATTAAAAAATTTTATAACAGCAAATCCTATAATAGGACCTAATATTACTCTTCCAAAAGAAGTTATTAATGCATCTTTAAAAGAAAATACTTTCATTTGTGTAAGAGCAACACCTAACGACATAAGGATCATTACAATCATTCCATAAGCTAAAAGCATTACAGTATTTAATACAAATTGAGGAAATGGAATTTCAAAATACAAAAAGAGTACTGTTATTAAAATTGCGTAAAATGATGGACTTTTTAATATTGTTTTAAAATCAAAGGCTCTTTTTGCTAAAAAAATATTTAAAGTAAAGTGGAGTAAAACAATAAGAGATGAAATTGCAGCAGCTATACCCATTCCTAATTCACCATAGGCAAATAAACAAATCGGAATACCCATATTTCCAGTATTCGGCAAGATAAAAGTTGGTAATTCACGAATATAATCTTTCTTCATAAGAACAAGAAAAATCAAACCTACAATCCCAAATAATGTTAATAAGATAATTGCGTAACCAAAATATTCAGTAAATAACTCAAAAGTTACTCCACCTGCAGTAATAGCAAAAATAACGAGAGCTGGAGTTCCAAAATTACCAGCGTATGTAGTTATAAATGATGTATCAAAATCGGGATTTTTTTTACCCAAATGATATCCAAGACCTACTATTAGGAATACTGGAAATAAAACTTCAAAAAGTTTTAAATAAATTTCCATCAACCAAGCAATCTAATTAATGTTGGTGTTTTTAAAATATTTTTATTTTTTTTGAAAATAGACAAGCAATTATGAATATTAGTTTCAGATGTTTTATGAGTTATAATAACTATTGTTGCCTTATTGTTTTTCTTATCAGGTGTCTGGATTAACCTTTTAACTGAAATTTTGTATTTAGCTAAACGATTAGTTAATTCGGATAATACACCGGGCTTATCTTTTACTTCAAATCTTAAATATAATGAATTTACATAATTATTTACATTATATGGCTTTAAAGATTTAAGCTTAGAAACACTAACACCGAAAGGTTTTTTTATATTTCCACGCAAAATTGATAATAAATCAGAAAGTAATGATGAAGAAGTAGGGCCTGGTCCAGCTCCCTCCCCTTGCAATACACTTTCTCCAACAGGTTTACCTTGCAGAATTACTGCATTCATTACACCGTTGACATTACCAATATAAGATTTTTTACTAACCAAACATGGATGAACAGTTTCAAAAAGATGATTATTCTTTAACTCAGAAATTCCCAGTAGCTTTATTCTTAAATCTAATTGATTTGCAATTTTAATATCTTTTAATTCAATTTTTTCTATTCCTTCCATTAAACATTTATGTTTTGAAATTTTACTATTAAAGGCTAAAGCAGACAAAATTCTTACTTTTGCAAAAGCGTCAAAACCATTTAAGTCTAATTTAGGATTACCAGGTTCAGCATAACCAAGTATCTGTGCTTTTTTTAAAACGTCAGCAAAATTTTCATTTGAATTTTCCATTTCAGATAAAATATAATTTGAGGTACCGTTCAGAATTCCATAAATCTTTGATATTTTATTTGTTGCTAATCCTTCTTTAATAGATCTTAATATCGGGATACCTCCAGCAACTGATGCTTCAAATTCCAAATTAACTTTATTTTTTTCTGCAAGTTTTGCTAACTCATTACCATGTTTTGATATTAAAGCTTTATTAGGTGTAATAACATGGATTTTACTTTTTAAAGCAGTTTCTACAACTTTTTTAGAAACTCCATCTGATAAACCTATAGCTTCAAACAATATATCGATGTTATTTTTTTTAAAAATTTCTAAAGGATTTTTATAAAATATTTTTTTATTAACTTTAAATTTTCGTTTTTTATTAATACTTCTTGCAGATACAGCCACTACATTTATTTTCTTACCTGTTTTAAGCTCAATATCTTTCTTTTTTGTATTTAGTTCGTTTAGCAAATAATTGCCAACCTGACCAAGTCCTACTACTGCAATATTAATTAATCTACTCATTTACTTATATCTGGATATTTACTTTTTTTTGTATAGTCATCTATATAAATCTCATATTCCTCTAATGTCATTGACGTTATATCGTCTGCCTTTTTTAATATTTGATTTAATTTTTTTTGATTATTTTTATTTTCATTAGAATTTTCTGTCCAATATTGAGAATCTTTATTTAAAGAACAATTGGCTAATATTAATGAAAAAAAAATTATTATAAATTTTCTCATTTTAATCCAGTCTTTTCAGGAAAATTAAATTTATTATTTAAATTTTGTACAGCTTGACCTGCCCCACCTTTAATTAAATTATCAATAGCAGATAGAATGATTATTTTATTAGTATATTTAGATTTGCAAACTGAAATATAACAATTGTTAGTATTTATTACGTCATTGGTGCTTAACAATGTGTCGGACTTAAATATTTTTACAAAACTTTCATTTTTATAAAAACTAATTAATGTTTTTAATACTTTTGTTTGTGAAATATTATTTTCTAAATCAACATATATAGTGCTCAGAATACCTCTAAACATTGGTGATAAGTGAGGAGTAAAACTAAATTGAAATTTTTTCTTAGTAAATTTTCTTAACATTTGATCTATTTCAGAATTATGACGATGAAAACCGACTCCATAAGCACTCAAAGACTGATATAGATTTTTGTCTTTATATTTTTTGTGAACTCCTCTACCAGCACCTGAATATCCGGATTTTGAATCAATTATAATATTATTAAATTTAATTAAATTTTTCTTAAATAAAGGAAATAGAGGAAGCAATATTGATGTTGGATAACATCCTGGACATGAAATAATATTATATTTTTTAATCTCTTTTCTATTAATTTCAGGAAGTAAATAAATACTTTTTTTTATTAAATTAGTTGCTCGATGTTTTTGTTTATACCATTTTAAATAATCAGATGCTTTTTCTAATCTAAAATCTGCAGCAAGATCGATTAGAGTATGATTTTTGCTTAAATGTTTAGATATATCTTGCGCTTCTCCATTTGGAAGTGCTGTAAAAATAACATGAACGTCTTTTAATAATTTTTTATTAAATTTTAAAATTTTTGGTAATTTATATTTAGATAAAGATTTATCATATGATTTAATGTTTTTACCTACAGAGGAATTTCCGCAAAGGTATCTAATATTGATATTTTTGTGTTTAACTAATAATTTAATTAATTGAACACCAATATATCCAGTTGATCCAGCAACTAATGCGTTAAGCTTGGGCATTTTTTATTATAACAGTTAAAAATTAAAAAAAAATTATCTTTTAGAGAATTGGAAGCTTCTTCTAGCTTTTCTTCTACCAGGTTTTTTTCTTTCAACTGCCCTAGAGTCTCTGGTAGTAAGTTTCTCAGTTTTTAAGGTGGCTTTTAGATTTTCATCAAATAATACTAAAGCTTTTGAAATACCGTGAACCATAGCCCCTGCTTGGCCTGTAGGTCCTCCTCCTTTTACACTGCATCTTACATCATAATCTGTAGCCTGATTAATAATCTCAAATGGTCTTGTAATTTGCATTTTATGTGTTTCATCTGCAAAATATTCATTGAACAATTTACCGTTTACATAAATTTTACCAGAACCTTTTTTTAACCAAACTTTAGCTATTGATGTTTTTCTTCTTCCTGTAGCATATTTGCTATCTTTAAAATCTAATTTTAATTTAGGAGATTTTGAAGCTGATTGAGTATTTTCCATTTTAGTTTCTTGCTATATTTTTACTATTTAATTTGTCTAACTCGATAACTGTAGGATTTTGTGCTGAATGCGGATGATCATTACCAGCATAAATTTTTAATTTTGTTAATTGTTTTCTCCCCAATACTCCACCAGGTAACATTCTTTTAACTGCCATTTTTAAAGTTTCTCCAGGTTTTTTTTCATGAAGTTTCTCAGGTGTTGTAACTTTAATTCCACCTGGATGACCAGTGTGTCTGTAATATTTTTTATCTTGAAATTTTTTTCCAGTAAATTTTGCTTGTTCAATATTTTTAACAACAACAAAATCACCATCATCCATATGAGGAGTGTATGTAGTTTTATTCTTACCTCTTATAATATTTGAAACTACAGTTGCTAATCTTCCAACTACTGCATTCTTCGCGTCTATTTCATACCAAGATGAAGCTAATTGGTCTTTTTTAGTGAATTTTGTCATTGTGCGAGGATTAATACTATTAATAATTACAAAGTCAATTTTATATTTAGCTTGAATTATGTAGCTTATATGCTAGAAATTACTTGCCGATTTGATCCTATTGCGGGCTTATAACTGCTAAAAAGGAAATTTCATAAAATTAATAAAATCGGTAGGCATTTGAACTGTATTGTGCGCCTAACATAATGTTGAAGCACTAAAAAAGGAGTAAAATGACTAAAAAAAGAAATAACCCTGAAACTATAGCTATCCACGGTGGTGACTATAGAAGTGATCCAGCGACGAACGCCGTAGCTGTTCCAATTTATAGGACAACATCATACCAATTTAACAACACAGAGCACGCTGCTAACCTTTTTGCTCTTAAAGAATTTGGTAATATCTATACTCGTATAATGAATCCAACAAATGATGTGTTGGAAAAAAGAGTAGCTGCACTTGAGGGAGGACTTGCATGTTTAACTGTTTCTTCAGGACAAACTGCCTCAACTTTTGCTGTACTAAATGTTGCTCAAGCAGGAGACAATATAGTTAGTTCAACTGACCTTTATGGTGGAACGGTATCTTTATTCACGCATACTCTTAGTAAGCTTGGTATAGAAATAAGATATGCAGATCCAAGTAATCCTGAAAATTTTGAGAAGTTAATAGATGACAAAACTAGAGCTTTTTATGGTGAAACTCTACCCAATCCATATTTAAGAGTTTTTCCAATTAAGGAAGTTTCTGATATTGGAAGAAAATATAATATACCATTAATAATGGATAACACTGCATCACCTGTGATTTGTAAACCAATAGAACATGGAGCTGCTGTGGTAATACATTCACTCACAAAATATATAGGTGGTCATGGGACAGCAGTAGCGGGTAGTATCGTTGATAGTGGTAACTTTGATTGGACCGCAGATCCAAAAAGACAACCATTATTTAACGAACCGGATGCAAGTTATGGTGGTGTTATTTGGGGCAAAGCCGTACCAGAATTAACTGGTGCTAATGTTCCCTTTGCTGTTAGAGCAAGAGTTTGTTTATTGAGAGACTTAGGATCAGCTCTGGCTCCAGATAATGCTTTTGCAATAATTCAAGGACTTGAAACGGTTGCTTTAAGAATGAGACAACATTGCGCTAACGCTGAGTATGTAGTTGATTTTCTAAAAAAACATAAAGAAGTTACAAAAGTTATTTATTCTACAGAGCACGATAAACCCATTGCCGATAGAGCAAAAAAATATCTTAAAGGTGGAAATGGACCAATGATTGGTATCGAGCTTAAAGGTGGAATTGAAGCTGGTAAAAAATTTATCGAGTCTTTAAAAATGTTCTATCACGTAGCTAATATTGGTGATGCTAGAAGTTTAGCAATTCATCCAGCAAGTACAACCCATAGTCAGTTAAATGAGAAAGAACTAGCTGCATCAGGTGTTACTCAAAGTTATGTAAGACTTTGTATCGGTATTGAGCATATTGATGATATTATAGAGGATTTAGACCAAGCATTGAATAAATCATCAAAGGGTAATTTAAAAGCTGTAAGCTAATTTGAGGTTTTAATGTCTACAAATAGAAACTAATAAATATCCTCTTTATATTTTGTAACATAAAGAAAATACAAAGTTGAAAGTATTATTAAAATAGAATTTATCTGGTGTAGAGATGCATAGAACATTTTTACTCCAGATAAAATAGTAAAAACTCCCAAAAAAATTTGAAAAAGTAAAGTAATTCCAATAATGAAAATTGGAATTCTCAAATTGATATTTCCGTTTTTTAAAACAAAATAAAGCATATAAAAATATATCATGACAATTAAATAAGCTAAATTTCTATGAATAAATTGAACAAGTGATTGATCATCAAATACTTTGAGACTAAAAAAATCACTCATCATACTGTCATCAGGAAAGTATGATGAACCCATTAAAGGCCATGTATTATAAATTTTTCCTGCATCCATACCAGAGACAAATGCACCAATTATTAATTGTAAAAATAATAATAAAAGAAAGAATTTAATTAAGTTTAATTTAATATTAATTTGATTAATTCTTATATTTGTTAGTTTTAAAAACTTCCAGAAAACTAAAGATAAAATAATAAAAGCAGTAAATAAATGTAGTGATAATCTATAATGACTGACATCAACTCTATTAACTAAACCACTTGAAACCATGTACCATCCAATAAATCCTTGAAAACACACTAAGAAAAAAATAATTGAATATTCTCTTAAAATCCAAAAACCATTTTTAATTGTAAAATAAATCATGGGCAAGAGGACAGTTAAACCAATTAATCTACCCAATTGACGATGTGCCCATTCCCACCAGAAAATTATTTTAAATTCATTTAAAGTCATATTGAAATTTTGCTCTTTAAATTCAGGTATTGTTTTATAGAGATCAAAATATTCTATCCATTTATCACTCGTTAATGGAGGTAATGTACCAACAAAAAGCTCCCAAGTAGTAATAGATAAGCCAGAGTCAGTTAATCTGGTTAAGCCCCCTACTAAAATTATAAGCACGATCATTAATAATAAAGTGATCATCCATATTTTTAATTGAGAATTTAAAGAATAATTCTGACTGTACATGATTAGATAAATATAATAATTATTAATTAAACCAATAAATTAAATGTCGCCTAAAAACAAAAAAAAATTAGAAATAATAAGATCTAAATTAGATAAGTTAGATAATAAGTTGTTATCCTTGATTAAATTTAGAACAAATCTTGTCAAAGAAGTTTTAAAACTTAAAGAATTTAAAAAGGAAATAGTCGATAAAAAACGTATCAATTTTATACTTAAAAAAATTCACTCAAAATCTAAGAAACTAAAGATTGATCCTAAAATTACTAATCGTATATGGAAAAATATGATTTTGTCCTATATCGATTATGAAAAGAGAAACTTTAAGAAAAAATAATTACTTACTATGTGGTGGAAGTTTTTTTTCCACAAACATTTCATGTTTTCTTGTATCTGGGTTGTACTTTTTTGCTGAAAGTTTAACTTTAGCTTTTTCACCACCAGCTGGTTTTTTAACATAATAGAAATAAGGACTATCTGGTTTAGCCTCAGGAACCATTCTTACTTTAACGTGTGTTTTTTTTGCCATCTTTTAATTCTTTTAATTTATTTGAAATTTTTAATAACTTATTTCTTAA
>CACEEO010000021.1 GCA_902558585.1 uncultured Pelagibacteraceae bacterium
TTAGGTTTTGTATACCTAAATAGAAAACCAAAATTTAAAGATGAGAAAGAGAATAAAGAAGCTGAAGAAATAGCCAATTTAAAATCAGAAATTTCAAGCTTAAAAGATACCTTAAACAATACAATCAATACGTCTCTTGGTGCAATGTCAACTTCGTTTAATAATCTATCAACTGGTGTGACTAAAGATATGACTGAAACTTTAACTAAGGTAGAGGAAAAGGTTGGTAATTTTAACCAACAAGTTCAACTATTAAATCAAAGCCAGGAGGGGATAACAAAAATTTTAGCTGGAGTTAAGAAATATGGAACACTTGCAGAATTTAGCTTAGACGCACTAATTAAAGACTTGTTGCCGGCCTCTCAATTTATGACGAATGTAAAAATGAAAGAAGATACCAGTGAAAATGTGGAATTTGCTATCAAGCTTCAAGGAGATGTTTTAGTTCCAGTTGATAGTCATTTTCCAGTAGAAAAATTCAAAGCAATTACCGATGGTCATGACGCGGAAGACAAAAGGGCTGTTGCAGATGCTAGAGCAAAATTAGCTTCAGCGTTTAAAGCAAAAGCTAAAAGTGTTAATGAAAAATATATTGTTCCACCAAAAACTACTGATTTTGCTATTGTGTATGCTCCGACAGAAAGTTTATACAAAGAGTTAACTGAATACCAAGATCCAAGTACAAAAGAATTATTAACTCAAGAGTTAATGAAAAAATATAAAGTTGTAATATGTGGGCCTAATACTCTTTCTGCCTACTTGCAATCTTTACATATGGGCTTTCAATCATTGAAAGTACAAAAAGGCGCAACCGAAATTTATAATCATTTAAAAACAATCAGTACAAGATTTTCTAAACATTTTGACAACATTATAGTTCTTAGAAAAAAATTAGAAGATGCTATGGGTGTTGTTGATAAATTTGGAACGGATGCAAGATCAATTTCAAGAACTTTAGAAAACATTAAAGATCCCGAGCAGGTTGAGAAAACTGTACAAACTGAAAACGTGGAAAAATTTGTTGAACGAAATAGGCAGCTTAAAAATTAATTTCTTTTTTTCCGTAATAACGTCTATAAGAAATCTCATGCAGTGGAATCAAAAATATGACTATCCAAAATCATCAAGAGCAACAGTTGATGGCATTAGAAGATACTTATTAGGGGAAACAAAATTACCAAGTGTTACTTCAATTTTAGATGCAACTCGATCCGAAGAAGATAAAGCGGCATTAGCAAATTGGAGAGAGAGAACTGGGCAAAAAGAAGCTGAGGCAATTACAAAAGCAGCAAGTAGCAGGGGATCTCAAATGCATAACTATTTAGAGTCTTATTTACTTGGAAGAGAAAATTTAAGTTTTTTTGAAGATAACGAACAATACAAATTAATGGCTAAAGAAATTATAGAAAAAGGTTTAAAAAATAGATTAGATGAAATTTGGGGGGGTGGAATGCACACTTTATTACCCAGAAAAGTATGCAGGTACTGCTGATTGTGTTGGAGTGTATGAAGGAAAAGAAACAATAATCGATTTTAAACAAAGTAATAAACCCAAAAAGGCTGAGTATATCGACTCATGGCTTCTTCAAACAAGTGCATATTCATTAGCACACAACATTGTGTATAACTCTAATATCACTTCTTGTGTAATTTTGGTTTGCACAGTAGATAAATTATTCCAAGAGTTTAAAATTCAAGGCCATGATTTAATTGTTTATCAAAATTTGTTTTTGGGAAGATTAAAAAAATTTAATGAGCTATCAAATTTAACTTAGGAATTTATGGATAAAATAGTAATTTACGATACAGAAACAACCAATAGCACAATTTGGGGCTCAATAATTGAAGTAGGTGCTGTAGTTGTCGACAAAAACTTAAAAGAAATTGGTAAGCTAAATATTCGTGGCAGAATGCCTGAAGGCGAGGTTCCAAGCGCAAAAGCCTTATTGGTTAATTCAACAAGTATCGATTTACTTACTAAAGGCAATTACTCGCATTACGATTTTTTAGGCGCAGTAGAAAATTTTTTCTCTAAAGCTGGTCCAGCATTGTTTATGGGTTGGAGCAATCTAAATTTTGACAGGCGTATGTTTCATTTTAATTTTTTTAAAGGGAACAGATATCCTTATATTACACATTCATCACCCAATAAAGAACACGATGGTTTGCATGTTGCAAGAGTAGCTCAAACTTTAAATCCTGAAACCTTAAAGACCGAATTAACAGAAGCTGGTAACGAAAGTCTCGCCCTAGAGGGTTTAGCCAGACAACAAGGATTTGATACATCCCAACAACACACAGCTTATCATGATGCGTTCACAAGCTTAAAAATTCTTCGAATTATAAAAGATAAACATAAAGATAATTGGGAAAATTTTTTAAGCACATCGACAAAAAATAGTGTTGAAACTATCTTAAAAAGTGATGGGATTTATTCGATTTTTGAAAATGTAAAAGGAAAAAATATGATGTATCTTGTCTCTACATTGCATCCAGATCATTGTTTCCATCCTTCGTATGCATCGTGGGGATATTTATTTGATTTAAGAAGAGATCCTGAACCTTTGTTAAATTTATCAATAAATGATCTTAAAGCTTATTTAAAAAAGTTTAGTCCAAAAGCACTTAGAGTAATTAAAACAAACAAAGCTCCTATTGTGTTAGATAAAAAGTTTGCATTAAAAGAAAAGGCATATGCAGACCTAGATTTAGAAACAATTCAAAAAAGAGCAAAAATGGTTAGAAATAGTGAAAATTTTTGTAAAAATATTCAAATCATTAATAGAGAAGCAGCCGAAGAAAAAGCTCAAACTCAAACTCAAGAAGATTTGTTGCCAGAAGAAACTTTATATGAAAAATTTATTCCTAATAAAGACACCCAATTGTTTAAAACTTGGCATAGTTCTTCTTGGGAAGATAAATTAAGAATGTTGGATAAGTTTCAAGATAAAAGGTGTAGTTGGTTTGGGCAAAAAATTATTTATCAAGAAGCACCACATATTTTGCCACCAGATTTATATAAAAATATAAAAAGTGAAATTGCTAGACGAATTTTAAGTAAAAATAGAGAAAAGTGGCAAACTATAGGAATGGCCTACCAAGAAATTGACACCTTAAGAGACCAGGCTTCTAATCGAGATGATGAAGAGGAATTAAAAAAATTAGACGAAATAAATGAATTTATTATGTCTATAGAAAAAAAATATGAAATTGCCTAGTTGACTTTAAGACTGCAATTTATAGAAAGGATATATGCTTACGAATTTTAAAGACGAAGATTTTGATACTAAAATTAAAAATGAAGATGTTTCAGTCATTCAGTTTTCAGCTGAGTGGTGTGGTCCATGTAAGGCACTAAAACCAGTAATGGATAAATTATCTGATGAATACAAAGATAAAGCTGGTTTTTATTATGCTGATGTTGAAGATGGTGGAATTAACACAGGTTCAGCTGCTGGTATTAGAGGTGTTCCAACAGTTATTATCTATAAAAAAGGTGTTGAAGTAGATAGAAAAGTTGGTGGAGTTCCTGAAAGTCACATGAAGGAATTTTTAGATAAAAATATCTAATTTAAATTTAAAACTTCACCTGCAAGATATAACGATCCAGTAATTAGTATTATATCGTTTTCCTTGACTGGAATTGATTTGATAGCTTCCTCTATACTTTCCTTATAATTTATATTTGAAAAGCTATTTAGCTTATCTTTAAGCTCTTCTCCTTTAATTGAATTAGGTTGATTAGGTATATCTATTGTAGTCAATGTAGAAATATCCTTAAAGAAACTCATATATTCACTATGATCTTTATTAGCCATCATTCCAAGAATGATATGTTTATTACAATCTAAACTTTCCAAGTATTCATTCAAAACTCTTGCTCCCAAAGGGTTGTGAGATCCATCAACAAAAAGTTTGTGATCTTTTACAAGCTCTTTAAGTTTTCCAGATTTAATTTCTTGTAATCTTGCAATACAATTTATTTTTAAAATACCTTTTTTAATATGATCATCTTTAATATTGAAATCTCTTAAAGTTCTAAGAGTTGCGATAGCTGTTGAAATATTTTCCAATTGAAATTGACCTTTTACATTTGGCATAGGTAATTTTATTCCCCCAAATTGATCCTCATAATAAAAGAAGTCATTTTCTTGGATTGTAAAACTATAATTTTCATCATGAAAAACTTTATTTGATTCATTATTTGATATTGTTTTTTTAATATTATCTGTAATTTCCTTAGTACTTTGTTTTGCTATTATAATATTTGAGTTTAAAAGGCTTGATGTTTTTTCAAAAATAATTTTTTCAACAGTTTGCTCATTTTCAGGTAACCAATCTAAATGATCAAGGCCAATAGATGTTACAACGCTAGCAAGATTATTTTTTAAGATATTAGTAGCATCAAATCTAAAAAATAATCCACTTTCAATTAAATTAATATTATCGGGGTATTGTGATGCTCTTAAAAAATATGCTGCAGTTAGTATTTCAAAAAAAGTAATTGATTCACCTTTGTTAGCATTTTCAATTTCTCCAAGTAAATCTGCTAAATCTTCATCATTCAATTCTTCATTATTAAAAACAAACCTTTCATTAATACTTTTGATATGAGGACTAGTGTAGATATTGCATTTGAAATTTGCTTCCCTTAAAATAGCATACATTGCTTGGATGGTTGAATATTTTCCATTAGTTCCCACGATTGAAATTGCTTTAATTTTATCTTGAGGGTTTCCTAATTTTTTGCAGAGATTTTTAATACGATCTAGACTTAAATCTATTTCTTTAGGATGCAGCTTTTGTAAGCGACTGACTATCTTCTGAAGTTTCATTTTGTTCAGCACTTATATCAGAGTTTTTCTTTAACAATATTGATAATAAAGTTCCAATTTTTGATGCAAGCTCTTTACGCTCAACAATTAAATCAACAAAACCAGTTTTTTCAACATATTCACTTTTTTGGAAACCTTCGGGAAGTTCTTCTTTAACAGTTCCTTGAATTACTCTTGCACCTGCAAATGCAATTAAAGCTCCTGGCTCTGCAATATGAATATCACCTAGCATAGCGTATGATGCGGTAATACCCCCTGCAGTAGGATCAGTGATACAAACTAAATAAGGAAGACCGTTTTTCTTTAATTCATTAATTGCAAGTGTTGTTCTTGTCATTTGAGATAAAGAAATTAAACTTTCCATCATTCTCATTCCTCCTCCAGCACTAATACATAAAAACGGTGTTTGATTTTCTATAGCATGTTGTATTCCATATAAAAAAGCTTCACCTTCTGCAGCAGCCATCGAAGCGCCTAAAAAATCAAAATCAGAGGCCACAGCTGTAATTTTAATATTATCTATATTTCCAGAAGCAACCATCATTCCACATTCTAATCCTGTTTTTTTTCGAGCACTTTTTAATCTTTCTTTGTAGGGTTTAGAGTCTGTCCAATTGAGCGGATCATCTTTTGGTATTGGAGTTTTAAAAATTTCGTAATTATTTTTGCCAAATAAAATATCAAATCTTTGTTTTGGTTTTATTCTATGATGTTTATTACAATCAGGACAAACCCAAAGATTTTTTTCTAAATCAGTTTTAAGAATAGGGCCTCTACAGCATGAAGTCCAATCACTTTTTGCAATATCTTCTTTAGTAGCTCTATCACGTATAGCAGTTTTAATTTTTTCACCTGCTCTAATTAACTTTGTTAACCAATTCATATATTATTTTAATACCTCTGAAAAACTTTTAACTTGTTTCCCAAAACTTTGTGTTAAATCTGGGGCACTTAAATTATCTTGAATATATTTAACAAACGTTGATCCAACAATAACTCCATTACAACCGCTATTAGCTACTTTTTTTGCATCTTCTGGGCTTTTAATTCCAAATCCAGAACAAACAGGAATATTTGTTAATTTTTTGATTCTTTTAACAAAATTCGCAACATCAGTTTCATTAGCAGATTTTACTCCAGTAACACCACTGACGTTTACTTGATAAATAAAACCAGAGGATATTTTAATAATATCTTCAAGCCTTTTTTGATCTGTAGTAGGTGCTGCTAATTTAATAAGTGATAATCCATTGTCATTTAAAGCATCTCTTAATTCATTTTCCTCTTTTAATTCATGAGGTGCATCAACTACTAGTACAGCATCTGCACCAGCTTTTTTAATTTCATCTACAAATTGTTTTATTGGGTATTTATATAGATTAGCAATGTAGCCCATCAAAAGGATCCCCACATCTTTGTTGTAAGATCTTATTTTATCAACAAGTTTAATTGTATCATTTAAAGAATATCCGCTTTTTAAAACGTGATCATGAGCAGCCTTGATCACAGGTCCTTCAGCCGAAGCTTCTGATGTACAATATCCAATTTCTAATATGGAGACACCATTGTCAATTGCTTCCTTGATCAGTTCAAAACTTTGATCTGGAGTAGGGTAGCATCCAACAAAATAGGATATTAGTTTTGTTTTTGGATTATTATTTTCAAATATTTTTTTAAATCTTTCACTCAAAATCTTTACCAATATGTTCCTGGATAGTATCCAAATCTTTTTCTCCACGCCCGCAAAGGGACAAGCAAATAGTATAATCTTTAGGTTTATTTTTTGCTTGTCTAAAGATTACTTCTGCAGCTCCTGCCATAGGTTCTAATGCAGAGCAAATTCCCTCAGTCCTTGCTATAATCTTATATGCTTCGAGCATTTCTTGATCAGTAGCTGATGAATAAGTAACTGCATTTTGATCTCTTAAATAAGAGTGAAGTGGACCAACTGAAAAGTAAGTTATACCTGCACCCAAACTCATACCTCCTAAAGATTTTGCACCATCGTCGGTTTGCAACATATAAGTTTTCATCCCCTGCATAATTCCTGGAGTGCCATTTGTTAACGCTGCTGTTTCACTTGCTTCTACTCCAATCTTAGAAACATTAGGTTCATCAAGAAAATCATATATTGCTCCCGCAAAATTACTTCCTCCACCAACACAGCCAACAATCATATCTGGTAATTTTCCCTCTTGTTCAAGAGATTGTTCTCTTATTTCTCTTCCAATAATACTTTGTGCAAATGCAACAATTTTAGGAAATGGGTGCGAGGAAACAACAGACCCACATATATAAGCAAAGTCTGGATTTGTGGTCCAAGTTTTAATTGCATCTGTTATAGCTTCCTTCAAAGTTCCTGGTACGGCTTTTAACTTTGCTCCATAGTGTTTTGCTTTAATAATATTTTGGTTTACTCTTGCTATATCTACTTCGCCCATTACTCCAATTAAAGGCATTCCAAATTTGGCAGCTACTGCTGCAGTTGCACTATAATGTTGTCCTGCGCCACTTTCACAAATTAAACTTTTTTTACCCATTCTTTTTGCAAGTAATACTTGAAACAAACTATTTGTGATCTTGTGGCTGCCCGTGTGATTTAAATGTTCTTGCTTAAATAAGATTCGTGCACCACCTAATTCTTTAGTAAGGTTTTCAGCAAAATATAAAGGGGATGGTCTTCCTATATAGTGTTTACAGTAATAAGCAAATTCATCTAAAAATTCTTTATCTTTTATTGCTTCTTCAAATCCTTGATTTAACTCATGTAAAGCAGGCATCAAAGTCTCACCAACTGCCATACCGCCCATAGCAGTATCACCTTCGCCATAGTAACCTAGCTCATCTGGACCTGTTTTATAAGAATTTTTTGTCATATTTATTTCAAGAATTAATATTATGGACTGTATTTAGAAACTTATCAATTTTATTAATATCTTTTACTCCTTTTGAGCTTTCTAAACTTCCACTTACATCCAATATGTAGTGTTTATTTTTAAAATTTGTAACATCTTCTATTTTTATATTTCCTGCAATCATTTTTTCTGTGTGATCATCTACGTCATCAAGCAAATTATGATCAAAACTCATTGATTTCTCATAACCTTTACTATCAAATAAAATTATCTCAGATATATTTTCATACTCTTTATATTTTTTTATATCTTCTTTATTTTTAATAGTAAGAGCAGCAATTATTTTTTTATTATATTTTTCTTTAATTTTAATTATTTCTTCTGGAGAACAATCATACATTTGATAATAATCAAAAGGTAAATCCTTTATTTTTTCGAGAGTAGACTCATCATTTTTCACAACAACAGCAACGTATTTACTTTTTTTTTTATTTATATTTAAAAGCTCTTTTAATCTATCAAGTTCAACATAACGTGAGCTTGCTTTCCAATTTACAATAAAACCTACAAATTGAGGTGGGTGAGGGTGATTAACAATATAAGTTAAAGTTTTAGGATCTGATATCCCACAGATTTTACAACCTTTGATCATTTGTTTAAATGATCAATAAGTTTTTTAGTATTGTTTCTAATTTTACCTTTTGTAAGAGATCTTCCTATAACAATGCCAGAAACCTTATTTTTAAAAGCTTGTTTAGGAGTCATAGTTCTCATTTGATCATTTGTACTATCACCAGGCAATCTTATTCCTGGAGTTATGATTAATAAATTTTTGTATCTTTTACGAACCATCATAGCTTCTTGAGCAGAACAAACTATACCATCACATCCTGATTTTTTAATTAATGCTGCTTGCCTTAAAACCAACTGTTTTACATTTTTTGTATAACCTATTTCTTTAAGAGATTTATTATTAAGACTTGTTAAAATTGTAACTCCTAAAACTTTTAAATTTTTATTTATTTTCTTTGCCTTTTTTTTTATTGATTTAAGCATTTCCAAACCACCGTTTACATGGACTGTTATATATTTACATTTTTTTAAATCTTTTAAGCTGTCAATGGCAGATAATGCAGTTTGGGGGATATCATTTATCTTTAAATCTAACCAAAAATCTTTTTTAAATTTTTCTAAAAATTTTCGTCCATTCTTCGAATAAAAGAATTGAAGACCAAATTTAGGGATTATTTTTAGTTTATTTGAATTAGTTTGATTAATTATTTTTTTTATTTCATTTAAATTTGAAGTATCACAAGCAACAAAAATACTTTTATTCTTCATTATTTATTTTATTAAACAAATCTTTTGACATTTTAAAGTGAATTGTTTTTTTTTCTGGGGTATTAACTTTTTCACCCGTTTTAGGGTTTCTAGAAATTCTCGCTTTTTGTAAATTTGTTGAAAACACTCCAAATCCTCTAAGTTCAACTCTATCGCCTCTTTTTAAGGCTCTTTTTATCTCGTTTAAGATAATATTAGTGAATTTTTCAAGATCTTTTTTTAAAAAATTTGGATAGTTTTTTGCTAATTGTTTTAAAAGGTTTGATTTTACAATCGCCAATTTAAGTCTTTTTAATTATTATTTTTCTTCTTCTTTTTTCTTAAGATCTTCCGATAATGAAGAAAATGGAAGATTCTTACCAGAACCTTCAGATCCATATTTTTTTAGAGCTTCTTTTTTCTCTATTTCCTCTAAAAGTTTGATACTTAATGTCGCTTTTCTTTTAGCCAAATCTAAATCTGCAATGGCACAGTCCAGTTTTTCTCCACCAGTCCATCTACTTGGTCTTGCATCTGCAGCATTAATCGCAATTGCAGATTTTTTTATTTGAAAGTCCATTTCACAACCTTCTGGTCTCACAACAAGTCCTTTATTATCAGTTGAAATCACTTTAACTGTAATAGTTTGATTTTTAGTTTTGTCTTTAAACCAATCAAATGGATCTACTTGGGTTTGTCTCAACCCAACTCTAATTTTTTGTTCTGAGGCTTTAATTTCTAAGACTTTTACTTTTAATTTGTCCCCTTTTTTATATTTAGCTAATTCCTCTTCCCCGTTGTTTAGATATGTTAGGTCATTACAATGTAAGAAAGCATCCACATCAAGATCTTCGATCTTTACGAATAAAGAGTATTCATTTTTATTAACAATTTCACCTTCTACCACCTCACCAACTGGATACTTTTTCTCAAATGTATCAAATGGATTTTCTTGAGTAAGCCTATGTGAAATTGCAACTCTTCGTTTTTCTTTATCTATTTCTGTTATCACACAATCAATTTCATCTCCAACTTTAAACATTTTTTTGGCTGATAAATTTTTTTTAGTCCAGCTTAGCTCACTTGAGTGGAGTAGTGTTGTTAGGCCTGGTTCTAATTCACAAAATGCCCCAAAATCCATAATTTTAACAACTTTAACTTTATAAATTTTATTTAATTCATAATTTTCAATATGTTCAAACGGATCTGGAGATAACTGTTTAACTGAACATCCAACTTGTAATTTTTCTTTATCTACACTTATGACTTTTAAATCATGTTTCTCACCAATATTGAAAACTTCATCAGGATGATTTACTCTTGAATATGATATTTCTTGTAAGTGAACTAAAACATCTAGTTCTCCGTTAACATTAAAAAAACACCCGAAAGAACTATAACCTTTTACTTCAGCATTTTTAATAATATCACCAACTTTATATCTTTCAATTATTTTGGCCTTGTCTTCTTTCTTAAATGAAGAAATAATTTCTCTTCTAGACACGCAAGCATTTCCTCTTACTTTATCTAATTTTATTAGAGCAAATTTCTGTGGTTCATTCATTAAATGGCTTATATCTTTTAGAGGTTTATCTGAGATTTGGCTTCCAGGTAGGAACATTAATGAACCTGTTTCAATGTGTTCTACAATACATCCACCTTTACATTTAGATGTAATTTTTCCCATAATCGGTTCGTTTTTTTCATAAGCTTCTACAAGTTTATCCCAGCCCTTAATTTTTTGAGCTTTATTTGCTGAAACTAAAACTTCACCATGTTTATCTTCAATTTTTTCTAATAAAACAGGTATTGTCTCGCCTATTTTAATTTTTTCACTTAGACCCATACTTTTTAGTTCGTTGATATCTAGCACTGGTTCTGATTTTAAACCTTCAATAAAAAGAAAAACGAATTTTTCTGTAATTTTATTTATTTTTCCATCAATTATTTTCCCTTCTTCTATTTGTACTTTTGAAAGTTGGGTATTTAGTAATTTTTCGAATTCTTGTGTTGCTGGGTTTGAAATGCTTTTATATATTTCCATTAATTGTAAATTCTATTATCTATTATTTTTTTAATTTTTAAAAAACATGCCCTTTTAGTAAGGTTTGTCGTATTAATCAATAGTGAATCTTTTGTTTTCTTCAAAGGTGATACTTTTCTATTTAAGTCACTTTTATCACGTTTTTTAATGCTTTTTAGGACCTCTTGGTATGAAATTTTATTTTTTAAACCTTTTAGTTCTTTATATCTTCTTAAAGCTCTTATTTTTAAATTAGCAGTTATGTAGAATTTAAAATCTGCGTCTGGAATAATATTATAAGTAATATCTCTACCATCCAAACAAGAACCATTATATTTTTTTGGAGGGTTATAAGCAAAATTTAATTGAAAATTATGAACTATTTTTCTTATATATTTTTTTTTTGAAATTATAGATGCTTCAGTACTAACCTCATTTGATAATAATAGTTTATTTGATAAATCTTTTAACTTAAGCAGCTTGATTTCTCTTTTTAAAAATTTTTCGTTAAATTTATTTGGAAATTTTAATTTTAGATAAGCAATAAATCTATATATTTTTCCAGTATCTAGGTATAA
>CACEEO010000022.1 GCA_902558585.1 uncultured Pelagibacteraceae bacterium
TTTATTCATTTTATAAAAATTTAACATACTAGGCGTCCATAATTGAATAGGTTTTATTAATTTAAAAATATTTGGAAGCTTAAATTTGTTAAATATTTTTATATTTGTTTTAAAAAAATATGAACTAAATTCATTGATATTGAAATTTGAAAGATCATAAACAGATGCAAAAAATATATTTTTTTGTCTCTCTTTTTTTTTTATAGTTAAAAAATTTTTTTTTTTTAGTTTATTTTTTATTATATTTTTGACATCTAAACAAAATAAATAATGAGGATAATGATCATAAAAAGTTGATTGTGTTATACTTGTTGATGTTAGAATAATTTTTGATGTAGATAATAATCCACAAGCCATTATTATCTGCTTAGCTTCAATATTTTGATTTGAATTTTTTGTTACTATTTTAAAACCATCACTGAGTTTTATAATTTTTAAAACTCTACTTTTATTTTTGATTAAAAATTTATTTTTAATTAAGTTTTGTAAAATTTCTTTAAAAATATTTTTTTTTTTGATTAAATTAGGATTTAGATTGTCAAAATTTTTGCTTACTAAATCTTTTTTGTTATTTTTTTTTGAACTAAATGAATTAATGTAGTTTACAATTTTTTTACAATATTTTTTATAATTGCTAAAATTATCAAAATTTTTAACAAATTCGTCTTTTTTATCGTATGTTTGTAATTGGCCACCCCAAAAGTTAGTAAACCCGCCTATCAAACCAGTTGAGAATAAATAATTATTTTTGACATTTGAGATTGTAAATTTCTCAAAATATCCTTTCCGTTTTTTATATATATTTTTTGTAAAATTTGGATGTGCATTAGAGTTTGATAAATTGTCAGTTTCACCAGTTAATAGAATAATTTTTTTTTCTTTCTTGAGATTATCTCTAAGGGATAGGGCTGAAAAACATGCTGTGGGTCCAGAACCAATAATTGCTATATCAAATACTTTTTTTTTCATAAAATTTGCATATTGCTAAAGATAATTTTTTTACATAATCAGGTGGTATCTTGTGATGAGTTGGTAAAAATAAAAGTTTTTTCACATGTAGCTTAGTATTTATCATGTTTGAACCATATTTTTTGAAAAACTTTAAAGATGAGCAATCTCTGTAAAAATATTGCGATAAATCAAATCCTTTTGACATAAGATATTTTTTTAAATTTTTTTTATTTTTACATAAAATTGTAAAATTGATAAATGAGGATCTACCCTGTAATTTTTCATTGTAATCAAGAGTTATATTCAAATTATCTAAATTTTTTTTATAAATATTAAAATTTTTTTTTCTGACTAATCTTTGTTTTTCTAGGCCCCTCAAACTTTCTTCTATATTATCTATTTGCGAAATATTAAGATTTTTAAATAAGTTTTTATTTATTTTAAAATCAATATATGGGTTTGGATCATTTTTAGAAAATTTATTAATAAAATTTAAATCATAAAAAAATCCAAATCTAAATATTGGAAAAATAAAATAATTAAAAATAATTTTTTGTAACAAAAAATTTATTAATATAAATTTTGTAATTTGACCAAATAAATCAAATAAATTATAATTTGGGTATTTCAAAATTTTACTTTTTATCTTTAATAATGTTTTAGAATTTCTAACAAATATTGATCCTCCATACATGCTACTGACAAATTTGTAAAAACCAAAGCTATATATTGAGAAATCTGAATACTTATATAAATAACTTCTATTCAACTTACTATCTATAGAAATAGCTAGATCATTAATTACTTTAATCTTATTTCTTTTGCAAAACAAATAAATTTTTTTTATTTCAGGATTAATTGTTTCATAATGTGTAATAATTACTGCTGCGGTTTTTTTTGTTATTTTTTTTTTAATTGATGATAAAGATAGATGGTTTGAATTTCTTTCTATGTCACAAAAAACTGGTTTAGAATTCGATGATAAAATCATATTAACAATATCAAAAATAGTAAATGGTGATAATATAATTTCATTTCTAGATTTATCTGAAATTTCCTTGCAAGCAAAATAGATACCCAATCTACCCATGGCAATTGGAAGAACTTTTTTAGTTTTAAATACTTTGCAAAATATAGTTTGAAATTTGTCTATATTACTTTTAACATTTTCTTTTTTATTCAGTTGAAAAAAAGATAATATATTTTTTGTATATAAAATTTGTCGTGGATAAACCATCTATTACTTAAAATATTTATATTTTATTATCGTTTTTACCGCAAAAAAAGCATCAATAAATCTTATTTTTTTTCCTTCTTGAACGGTTCTTCCATTATAATTTATTGGTATTTCCATTATTTGAATTTTTTTATTCGATAACTTTGTGGTTACTTCAGGACAAAAACTAAAACCATTTTCCTGTAAGTCTAAATTTTTAAAAATTTCTGTCCTGAATACTTTGTAACAAGTATGAGCATCTGTAAGATTTTGTTTATTTATAAAATTTGAGATTATTGTTAACACATGATTTCCGAATGTTCTAAAAAAAGAAATAAAATTATCATCTATATATCTTTTTTTTCCAAGAACTCTTGAACCATAAACAACATCAGTTGTTTTATTAATTATAGGGTTAATTAAATTTAAATAATCATTTGGATCATACTCCATGTCTCCATCCTGAATAATTACAATATCTCCATCAATAAATTGCTGCGCTGTCTTTATTGCAGCTCCTTTGCCTAAATTTTTTTCATGATTATGAATTTTATCAATCTCATTCTTATACTGATTAATTATCTTACTTGTTTGATCATTAGATCCATCATTAACTACAATTATCTGTTTTGATATATTTAATTTGGTAAGCTTTTTAATTAGAGATGAAATATATTTTTCTTCATTAAAAACTGGGATAATTATAGAAATTTTCATAATATACCTTTAATATACATTATTATTAGTTTAATAATCCCTCAAAAATGAAAACATATTTCTTAACTGGTGCTATGGGTTTTGTTGGATCTCATTGGGCTAAAAACCTTTTAAAATCTGGAAATAAAGTTATTGGGATAGATACTAAGTTAACTTCTCCAGAATTGTTGGAATATGATAATTTTAAATTCTTTCAAGAAAGTATTTTAAATAATTCGTCACGAATAGATGAATTAATTAAAAATTCTGAAACTGTTCTACATTTGGCTTCAATTGCTGAACCAGATAGATATTTACAAGACCCAAAAACTGTAATTGATATTTCTGCTATCGCCTCAATCGAAATAATTGAAAAATGTATGAAACATAAAAAAAAAATTTTTTTTACTTCTACATCAGAAATATATGGAAAAAATACTAAAATTCCTTTTTTAGAAAATGATGATAGACATTTAGGTTCTACTACAATAAAGCGGTGGTGCTATAGTAGTTCAAAAGCTTTAGTAGAACATTACTTGGAAGCTTGTGCGTTTCAAGAAAAGCTTGAATTTAGAATTGTTAGATTATTTAATATTTATGGTCCAAATTTAAAAAATAGAGTTGTATCAAGATTTATAGAAAAAGCTTTATCTGATGAAAATTTAGAAATTAATGATCAAGGTAAACAAACAAGGTGTTTTACATTTATAGACGATGCAATTAGTGCATTTAATTTAATAGAACAAAGTAAAAAATGTAAAAATCAAATATTTAACATTGGAACAACAGTTGAAACTAGTATAACCGAACTAGCAAAAATTGTTATTAAACTATCAAATAGTAAGTCAAAAATTGTTTTTAAGTCTTATGAGGAACAGTTTGGAGAAAGCTATGAAGACATTCAAAGAAGAGTGCCATCTATAGATAAATTAAAGAAATTTACAGGTTGGTCACCAAATATTTCTTTAGAAGAAGGTTTAAAAAAAATGATAGAATACAGCAGAAAATTATAAAACTATGTCACAAAAAATTTATGGATTTAATGGAAGGTTAACTGAAAGTTTTCCTTCACAAGTAATGGTAGATATTACAGAAGTTTGTAATCTCGGGTGTATACACTGTGCACATCCAGCTTTTAAATTAAGTCCCGTTTACCAAAAAAGCATGCTGGATCCTGAATTAAACAAAAAAATGGTAGATGAAGTTTTTCACCATGGAAGAAATTTTACAAAATACATTAGATACACTAGTAATGGTGAACCGCTTGTCCATCCTAAATCATATGACATGATTCAATATGCAGTTATAAATTCTGGTACTAAAGTAACATTAACGACAAATGGTACTTTGCTAAATGAAAAAAGAATGAAAAAATTGTTAGATACTGGTTTGCACATGATCGATATTAGTATTGATGCATTTCATAACAAAACATACAAAAAAGTAAGGGTCGGAGGAAACTTAGAAATAACAAAAAAAAATGTTTTAAAGCTCTTAGATCTAAAAGCACAAAGTAATGGGGGAACTAAAATTATCGTTAGTTTTGTTGAACAAAATCAGAATTCAAATGAAATTGAATTATTTAAAAAATTTTGGTCTAAAACAGGAGCAGATGAAGTTTTAATAAGAAAATTACATACAAACAGTGGTTCTAATTCACATGAAAATAATAAAAATAAAGAGAAAGTTAGAAGACCCTGCCTTTATCCATGGGAAAGAGTGGTCCTAACAGCAAAAGGAAAATTATCTTTTTGTCCAACTGACTGGTACGGAAAATCAGAAATCTCAGATTATAGAAATACAGAAATAAGAACTATCTGGTCTGGAGAATTTTATAAAGACTTAAGAAATCAACATTTAAACTCTAAGTTTAAAAATAAATTTTGTGAGAAATGTCCTGATTGGTGCAATACAAGTTGGCCAAAAGATCAAAATAAAAGCTACGCTGATCTAGTAGAAAAAATTTTGTATAATGAGTGATTTAAAAACAAAAAAATATTTCTATGGAAAACATAAAATTGACAATAATGACCTCAAGGCAGTAATAAAGTCGATTAAATCTGGTACGATAAGTCAAGGAAATCAATTAATAGAATTTGAAAAAAGAGTCTCAAATTTTTGTAAAGCAAAATATTGTCTTGCAGTTTCAAGTGGAACGGCTGCACTGCATATCGCTGTACTATCATTAAACCTTGGTAAAAGTTTTTTTGGATTAACATCACCAATTACATTTGCTGCTACACCAAATTCTATAATAGCATCAGGTGGTAAATTAGGATTGATAGATATTAATAAAAAAACATTAAATTTATCTTACGAGAAATTTTTAAATTTGATCAATTTCAAAAAGAAAAATAAATTAAAAATGCCAAATCTAGTTATTCCCGTTAGTTTTGCAGGCTCATCATCTGAAATGAAAGAAATTTTTAAAATTGCTAAGAAAAATAAAATAAAGGTTATTGAAGATGCTAGCCAAGCTATGGGTGCAACCTATAAAAAAGAAAAATTAGGATCATGCAAATATAGTGATATTACTGTATTTAGTCTTCATCCAGTTAAAACTATAACTAGTGCAGAAGGAGGATTGATACTTACTAATAATAAAAAGTTATATGATAGAATGAAACTTTTAAGAGTTAATGGTGTAAAAAAAAATAATAACCCTTCTTGGACACATGATGTAATAACATTTGGCCTTAATTACAAGATTTCTGAATTAAATTGTGCTTTAGGTAACTCTCAGCTCAAAAAAATAAATAAATTTATAAATGCAAGAAAAAATATTGCAAATTATTATAAAAAAACATTAGATAATAAAATTTTTAGGTTTCAATTAATTGATCAAAATTCTTCATCTGCCTGGCATTTATTTATTATAATTTTTAAAAAAAAAATTACTAAAAGTAAAAAAATGAATTTTTATAAAATTCTAACTAAAAAAAATATTTTTTTAGATTTAAAATATAAACCTATAAATTTAATGCCGTACTACAAAAAAAAATTTAAACTTAAGAGATATCCAGAGGCTGAAAACTATTTTAATCAAGCTTTTTGCTTGCCAATATATCCTGGATTGAGTAAGAATGACTTGAAGTATATTGTAGCCAATATCAATAAAACAGCTAGAGATCTTAAATTATGAGCCAAGTAAAAATTGGAAACAAAATTGTTGGAGGAAATACAAACGTCAAATTTACTGCTGAATTAGGGGTAAATCATTTGGGAAGCTTTGAAAGAGCAAAAGAAATGATTGATTCATCTTTAAATGCAGGATCAGATTTTTTGAAATTTCAAACTTATATTAGTGAAGAAAGATACGATAAAATTAATAACCCTCATGGAAAAAAATTTGTTGAAAATTTATCTAAGTGGGAATTTAAAAAAGAAGTAGATAAAGAATTATGGGAATATGCAAAAAAAAAAGGTGCTCAGATTTTTACAACTCCATTTGATGTTAAGAGTTTAGAATTTGCAGAAGAATTGGGATCCATTGCTTATAAAATAGCAGCTTTTGAAATAAATAATCATGTTTTAATTAATGAAATTTGTAAAACTAACAAGCCAATTATAATCTCGAGAGGCATGTGCTCACTACAAGAAATGGATGATGTTGTAAATTTATTTGAAAAAAATAAATCAAAATATATCATACTTCATACAATATCTTCTTATCCTTTAAGAAAAGTTGATAGCCATTTAAATATGATCGGTACATTAAAAAAGAGATACAGTTGTCCAATAGGACACTCGGATCATACTCATGGAACTGAGATACCACCATTAGCAGTAGCTGCCGGTGCAGAAATGATTGAAAAACATTTTACTGTAAATCCTAAACTAAGAGAGTCTGACAATTTTTTTTCAGTTACAGAGGAAGAGGTCAAGGAAATTAAATTTTTAATTGATAAAGTAAAATCTTATATGGGTAGTGATAATATAGAAAAAATTGAAACAGAAGATTTCATGTGGAATTTTAGACGAGATACAAGAAAAAAATAATTTAATTAAAATGAAAATTTTTTTTAGATGCCGGGGTGGTAAATTTCAAGGCTGGGGAAATGTAGTTAGATTGGCACGAATAGCGGAACATTTACATAAAAAAAAAATTAAAGTTTTATTTATTTATGAAGGTGATAGTAATTTAAAAAAGTTTCTCAGAAAATTTAAATTTAAAAAAGTGGCTTTAGAGGAAGATATTTCTTTAAAGAAAGAAACATCTGTATTAAAAAAATTTGGTAAACCAAAATTTACTTTCCTGGAAATGCTTGATGCTAATTTAAATTTACAATATTTTTATAAATCTATTTCAGAAAAACTTGTAATTTTAGATGATTTATTAGATAAAGTTTATATTTCTGATTATCTTATATGTTGTCAATCACAAAATATTAAAAAAAAACAAATATTAAAAGACATTAATACAAAAATTTTTATTGATTCAAAATATTTCCCTTTTAACAAAAACTTACTAAATAATTTTAAATCTTCAAAATTAAAAAAAAAAATTTCAAGAGTTTTAGTTTTTCTTGGTGGAGGTAATTACGAAAATGCACTGCTAAAATGTGCAATAGCTTTAAAGAGTTTTGATTTTGAAAAAGTAAAATTTGTTTTACCACCAAACATTAATTCAAACTTAAAAAAACAATTAAAAAATATTTCTAAAAAGTATTATTTTAAAGATACAATTTACGATGTTAAGGCTTTATTTAATGATGCCGACCTAGCTATTGTGTCGGGTGGGTATACGAAACTAGAAGCTGCAATTATGAGAAAACCATGCATTATAATTCAAACTCAATGGCATCAAAAAAATATTTCTCATAGTTTTGCAAAAAAAACAGGGTGCCCTGATCTTGGTCATATGTCTAATCTTAAAATAGAGAAAATTATTTTTGAAACAAAAAAACTCAAATCTTTAAGTGTGAGAGATAAAATATTATCAAGATATAAAAAAGTAGTTAGCAGAAATGGAATAAACAACATCTTAAAAGAAGTTGGGATTTCGGCTTGAGAACTTTAGCTGTAATAATCGCTAGAAGTGGCTCAAAGAGATTAAAAAATAAACTATTTTTAAAAGTAAATAAAAATATAGCACTCGATTTTTTTTTTAATCGATTAAAAAAAGTTAAATCTCTTGATGAAATAATAATAGCAACAAGTAAAAAAAAAACTGATGATAAAATTAATAAATTTGCACAAGATAAAAAAATAAAATGTTTTAGAGGTTCAGAAAAAAATGTTTTAAAGAGGTTAATGCAGTCCACATCTATAGCAGAAAAAAAACCAAATCTTATATTAAGGGCAAATGCAGATTGTTTATTAATGATGCCAACAATAGTTGATAAAGATATTAAATTCATGAAAAAGGGAAATTATGATCTATTAACTCCATTTGACTCTAATTATTGTCCTTTTGGATATAGTTTCGTGATTTTTAAATATAACACTTTAAAAAAAATTTATAACAACGCTGTAAAAGCGAAATATTTAGAACATATAGAAAATTTTTGTTTTGATAATGAGAAGAAATTTAAAATCTATAGACCAAAATATCAAAAAAAATTATTTAAACCTAAATTAAAATTAACATTAGATGTAAAAAAAGATTATGAGAGAATTAAGTTTTTTATAAAGAAAATTATTAATGTTCCTATTGCACAACAGCCTATTAAATTAATTGAAATATCAAATGAAATTAAAAATAAAAAATAATAAAAGTATATCTGCTATAATTATAACAAAGGATAGGCCTAAATATTTTTTAAAAGCAATAAAAAGTGTTTTAAATCAATCAAATAAAGTTAATGAAATAATTGTAATCGATAATGGAAAAAAAAAACTAGATTTCAACAATAAAAAAATAAAATATTTTAGAACTAATTATGCAATTGGTTCTTCTAGAGCAAGAAATTTAGGAATAAAAAAATCAAAATCAAAATATTGCGCTTTTTTAGACGATGATGATACTTGGGATAAAAATTATATTAAAAAATCTAAAAAATTTTTAAACGAAAAGTATGTTTTAGTTGGTAAAGTATTCTCGATTAGTACAAAAAAAATTATTAAAAATAAATCTTTAGAGATAAATAATACGTCATTAGACCAGCTTTTTGTAAGGAATCCTGGAATTATTGGAAGTAATCTAATTGTTTCAAAGCAAATTTTAAAAAAATTAAATTACTTTGATAAAAATTTACCGTTAGGACAGGATAAAGCTATAGCTATTGAATCAATTTTAAAAGGATATAAGGTTTTAAGAACATCGGCTAAAATATTTTTTAATGAAAATACACTTGGACAAAGAAACACAGGTTTGGTCAAATATATAAAAGGGAAATTTATTTTTTATAGAAAATACAAAAACCTTATGAATTTATTTATTAAAATTGATTATTTTCTAATGTTTATGAAAAACACTTTATATATACTTTATTCATATATGTGGAATGACAGAAATATTTAATAAATATAATATTTAAAGTAAGTCAATTTTAAATAATTTGGTAACTTAGTTTGAAACTGAACATGAATATTAAAATGTATATGCTTAATGAATAGAACTTGTTCAATAATTCAGCCACATTATATTCCCTATATGGGATACTTTGATTTATTTCAAAGATCAGACAAAATAATAATACTTGATGATGTTCAATTTGTTAAAAGAGAGTGGAAAAATAGAAATAAAATAAGGAAAGGATCTAATATTGACGAGCTTAAATGGTTATCAGTGCCAGTTGATAAAAAAGATCAAAAAAAAAATATTACCGATATAAAAATTTCAAAGGAAAACAATAATTGGAGAAATTATCATATTAATTCAATTATATTTACTTATATGAAAACACCATTTTTTCTTCATTAAAAATTTTATTGTATTTATTTTTCCATATCTCAGCTCTAGGCCAACCAGATGTTAGCACTTTACATTTAGTTTTATTTTTGAAAAATTTTTTTATTACACGATAAATTTGTTCATCTGCACAGTAATAATTATCAATATATTTTAGTGTATTATCATAAAATCTATTTTTAATTTTATCACTAAGTTTGTCATTTGTTATTGGACCTATTTCTTGATCTGAAATTACATGTTTTTCACACTTAGCACTAACTAACTCACAGAGATTTTTTTCTAAACCACCTTTATAAAAAAAAATTCCTGATTTACTTTTTTTCTTTTTTAAGTAAAAAAAAAATTGCTTCCTTCGATCCTAATAAAATACGGAATTTTCTTTTTATAGCTTCATTCGCAAAAACTAAAAAAATATCCAACTCTCTTTTTGTAATCTCAATTGGAATGTAAATAGTTTTTATTTTCATGAAAAAAATTACTCAATTTATAAGTATTATTTTTGTGCTATTCAAATAATTATAATCAATAAATTACCCAATATTGAAAATACGGTCTATAACACTTAGATTGGAAATCCAATTTAAATTCATATTATTATAAGTTTGATTATA
>CACEEO010000023.1 GCA_902558585.1 uncultured Pelagibacteraceae bacterium
TTAAAGTGTGGTTACCATCAGCTGGTAAAGACATCATGTAGTCCATAGATGTTGCTCCACCACCCCCTTTTTTGTTTACTAATTGCATATCCTGCTTAAGAACTCTTCTTGCTCTTAATAACATCATTCTAGTAGTAACGTCAGTTCCACCACCAAAACCAGCGTGAGTAATTGCTTGTATTGGATGACCGTCAGCTTTAGCTGAAGTGATCATTAATGGAAGAGCTACAACGAAAAATTCAGTTACTAGGAAAGCAGCTGCTAAAAATAGTTTAAAGCTTTTTTTCATTATTTCCCTCTTTAGTTAATTTATATTTAATAATTTAAACATAATCTGATACAAGACGTAAAGAAAAAAATGCCTGAAAACAAATCTAACATTGCTATTCTACTTGGTGATCCAGCTGGGATTGGACCAGAGTTAATTTCAAAGCTGTTAAAAGATGAAATGACAAAAAAAGCAAACGTAATCATCATCGGTGAAAAACAAGTGTTTGAAAATGGGAATAATATTACAGGGATTTCACATAAAGTAGATGTAGTTGAAAATTTTGATGAAATTGATTTTAATAAAGCAAACAGATTTTTGTTAGATATTTCTAAAGGAAAAAATCATAAATATAAATTAGCTGAACCATCAAAAGAGTCTGGCGAAAGTGTATTAGAAGCTTTAGATTTAGCATTGACACTTGCAAAAGAAAAAAAAATTGATGCAATTAATTTTGCTCCAATGAATAAGACAAGTTTAAAGCTTGGAGGAAACAAACATTCAGATGAATTGCAATTGATGGCTGAGAAACTTGAAGTAAATAGTTTTTGTTGTGAATTTAATGTTATAGATAATTTTTGGACAGCAAGAGTAACATCTCATATTCCAATAAAAGAAGTAGCTCAACATATTACAAAAGAAAATATTATGAAGCCTATAAAATTAATCAATGAAGTTATGGAGCTAAATGGTGTAAAAAATCCTCGAATTGCTATTCAAGCACTTAATCCTCACGCAGAATTTGGTACAGAAGAAAAAGATGAAATCATTCCTGCGATTGAGGAAGCAAAAAAACTTGGTTACAATGTTGATGGTCCTTTACCATGCGATACATCATTTGTTGTAGCTTACAAAAATAAAAATCATGATTGTATGGTTGGTATGTATCATGATGCACTACAATCCGGTCTTAAGGCATTTGGTTTTGATAGAGGAGTAACAGTTCAAGGTGGATTAACTGTACCAGTAACCACTACTGCTCATGGATCAGCATTTGCTATTGCAGGAAAAAATGAAGCTAATCTAGATCCAATTTTAAATTCTTTTAAAATTGCATTATCGATGGCTGAAAATAAAAAGAATTAATCTAGTAATTATATTAATCCAGCATCAACTGTAAAATTTTGTTTTGTAGAACCTGATGAAACATCTGATGCTAAGTACAGAACCATTCTTGAAACATCTTCGGTTAAAAGCTGTTTTTTTAATGCCTGATTTTTTAAAATTTCTTTTTTAAATTTAGGATTAAGCCATAATTTAGATTGTCTTTCTGTTGCAATTGAACCAGGTGCAATTGAATTAATTCTTATATTGTATTTCCCCAAATCTCTGGCCAAAGATCTGGTTAATCCATGGATTGCTGCTTTAGCTGTACTATAAGCTGGAAACATTACTGATCCTCTGACCCAGCTGACTGACCCTAAGTTAATTATTGACCCACCTTTGTTTTTAATCATGCTTTTTTTAACCGCTTGTATCGCAAACAAATAATGCTTTAAATTAATCGCCATTCTATCATCCCAATATTTTTCTGTAATTTTCTCTAAACTATGTCTTTGGTCGTTAGAAGCATTATTAACTAAAATATCAATAGGACCTTGTTTTTTTATAATATTTAAAATTAATGATTTATATTTTTTAATATTTTTAATGTTGCACTCTACAAAAGTTGGAATTTTAAATTTTTTTTTTTTGATTTTGTTAATGGTTTTTTTGGCTTCATTTTTATTTATATCAAAAAAATAAACTTCCACTCCTTGCTCACAAAGATGCTCAACAATTGATGATCCTATACCTGAAGCTCCACCAGAAACTAATGCGCGTTTTCCTCTTAAATCAAAATATTCAACTTTCATAAATATAAATCTTTAAGATTAGTTTAGTATTTTTTTAATTTCTTCTAAAGTAAAAGGTTTTGGTTTTTTACAGGTTGTCTTTATTTCTTGAGGAATTCCAGTTTTAGAGGCTCTCATGGTAGAATCTATTATATCTAAAACATGAAGAGATAAATCTCCATTACATCTATGCTCTAAATTATTTTCAATTGCATAAGCCATTTCTGATAAACCAGCTCCTCTATAATTTGCATTAGTGGGTGACTCATTTGCTCTTGAGCTTTGACTTTTTATATTAATTTTACCTAAAGGCATCATGTCTGTTTTGTGCTCTCCCCAATTGCCTCCAGCTGTAACTGAGACAAAAGCAGATCCACCAAACATGTTTGGATCAGGAACAATTATTGATCCTTTGTTTCCATAAAGCTCAATATGATTTCTTTGATGAGCAACAACATCAAATGATAAAGTTATTTGAATTATACAATCATTTTCAAATTGTATTGTTGCCAAGTAAGTTGTAGGTGTTTCAACTTTAAATTTTTGACCTTTTTTCGGACCAATTCCGATTTCTCTTTCTTCAAAAACTTTTGTACATCTTCCTTGCACTTGTTTTGCTGGTCCAATTAGATTTACTAATGCAGTTAAATAGTATGGACCCATATCAATAACAGGTCCTCCTTCATTTTCTGCAAACCAACTTTCTGGATTTGGGTGGTAGGATTGAACTCCTGGAAATGCAAATATAGCATTTCCTAATTTAATGTCACCAATCACACCATTATCAATTAACTCTCTAGTTTTTTGAATTCCTCCACCTAAAAATGTATCTGGAGCATTTCCTATATAAAGATTTTTTTCTTTAGCTAGTTCAAGTAATTTTTTTCCATCCTCAAAATTTACTGCCATTGGTTTTTCAGCATATGAATGTTTTCCATTTTCTAAAGCCATTTTAGAAACTTCATAATGTGCTCCCGGGATCGTCAGATTTAGAATTATTTCAATTTCTTTGTCTTTTAAAAGTTCCTCTACTGTTACGGCTTCAATATTATAATGAATTGAACACTTTTTAGCTGCTTCCATATTTATATCTGTGCATTTAATTATTCTAATATTGTTAAAATATTCTTGAGCTCTAAAGTAAGTTTCTGAAATATGGCCACAGCCAATTAGACCGACTTTGAAAATTTTGTTCATAAAGGTTTATACACCTTGTCTTTGTTTGCCTTTTCCTTCTTTATAAAGTTTTAAAGCTTCTTCATTCTCTTTAGTTGTCGGAATTTCTAGTGTAGGGCTATCCCAAAAAGCTGATCCCTCAACCCATTTATAAGCATGAGTTTTAATTGAAATAACGTATGTTACATCTGATGCTTTTGCTCTCTTAAATGCAGCTTCAAGATCTGAAATTGAATTAACATGTTCAGATTTAGCTCCCATACTTTCTGCATGTTTTGCAAAATCAACATCAACTAGTCCAGGAGCATTAGAGCTCTTCAATAAGTTGTTATATTCTTTACCACCTTTAAATAATTGAAGTCGATTGATAACTGCAAACCCACCATTATCACAAACTATAATTATTAATTTATTTTTTGTAATAACTGATGAATATATATCTGTGTTATTTAAAAGATAAGAGCCATCTCCTACAAAAGAAATTACTTCTTTATCTGGATTAGCCATTTTTATTCCAAGCGCTCCAGAAATTTCATAACTCATACAACTAAAGCCCCACTCTGTTTCATGAGTATTTAATTCTCTAGGTCTCCAAACTTGAACAACTTCACCAACTAAACCTCCTGCTGCAGTAACAGCAATATCTGTTGGGTCAGAGTTTCTGTAAATTGTACCAATTACCTGAACATAACTTGGAACTTCTTGATTTGTTGGCGCACTCTCTTTATCTATATGTTCATTCCAAGATTTGAGTTCAGTTTGAGATTTTTTATTCCATTCTTCTCCAGCTTTCCAACTACCTAACGCCTGTGAAAGTTCAGTTAATGAAACTTTAGCATCTCCAATGACTGCTTGCGCTAAATGTTTGTTAGCATCAAATCTTGATACATTTATTGAAACTAGTTTAAAATTTTCGTTTTCAAAATTTGCCCATGAACCAGTTGTAAAATCTGCAAGTTTGGTTCCAACTGCAATTGCTAAATCTGTTTCTTTTGCTAATGTATTTGTATTTTTTCCACCTAAACCGCCAATCTGGCCTGCAAAATGAGAATGATCTCTTTTCATTGTAGAATATCCCATTACAGTTTGAGTAACTGGTATGTTGTGTTTAATTGCAAATTGACTTAACTCATCCATTGCATCTGAGTAAAAAACTCCACCACCTGAAATTATAATTGGATTTTTAGATGACTTAATTTTTTCTGCTGCCTCTTTAATTTGAAATTCATCCGGTCTTGGTCTTCTAATCGCGTGAACTCTTTCTTTAAAAAATTCTTCGGGGTAATCAAAAGTTTGCCCTTGTATATCTTGACTTAAAGCGATACATGCAGGACCACAATCTGCAGGATCTAACATTGTTTGAACTGCTGCCGGGAATGATTGAATAATCTGCTCTGGTCTAGTTATTCGATCAAAATATCTTGTAACTGGTTTAAATGCATCGTTAGCTGTTATTCCTGGGTTGTTAAAATGCTCAACTTGTTGCAATACTGGATCTGGCATTCTATTTGCATAAGTGTCTCCAGGTAAAAATAAAATTGGCAACCTGTTACTCATAGCAACTGCAGCAGCTGTCACCATATTTGTTGCCCCAGGTCCAACAGAAGATGTTGCTACAAAAATTTGTTGTCTTCTTTTTGCTCTAGCATAGCCAATTCCTGTAAGAGCCATATTTTGTTCATGATGCCCTCTATATGTTGGAAGTTCTTTTTGATTTTCCTCTAGTGCTTGACCTAAGCAAGCTACATTTCCATGTCCAAAAATTCCGAAGACACCTGGAAATAAAGGTTCTTTTTTGCCGTTAATTAATATTTTCTGAGCAATTAAATATTTAACTATCGCATGAGCACATGTGAGAGTAATTTTTTTCATAAATATGTTTATCTTTTAATATGTATAGTGTTTATATATAATTCTATTTATAAATTAAAAAACCTAATTAAGTAAACTTAAAAATAAATTCTATGTACGAAAAATTTGGACAATTCATTGACGGTAAATGGCAACAAGCTGAAAAAAAAGAAACTTATGATGTAATCAACCCTGCAACAGAAGAGGTAATTGGAAAAGCATCAAAAGCTTCATCTATTGAAGTACAAAAAGCATTAAATTCTGCAGAAAAAGGTTTGGAAATTTGGAAAAACACTGCACCATGGCAAAGAGCTTATGTTCTTAGAAAAATTGCTGACATGATGAGAGAAAAAAAAGATGTTATAGCAAAATGGTTAACTCTTGAAGTTGGAAAACCTCTTGCAGAAGCAGTTGGTGAAGTTGGTGGTGGAGCTGATATTTTTGAATGGAATGCTGAAGAAACAAAAAGAATTTATGGTCAAACACAACAAAGTAGATTTCCAGATACTAGAGTTCATGTTTATTATCAACCCGTGGGAGTTGTTGCAGCATTAGTTCCTTGGAATTTCCCAATAGTTTTAGCATCAAGAAAAATTTCTACTGCCCTAGCTGCAGGATGTTCAGTAATTTGTAAACCAGATGTAATTACTCCTGGCGCTGTAATGGAATTAGTAAATATTTGCAAAGAAGCGGGTGTACCAGATGGAGTCGTTAGTCTTTTGTCAGGCGATCCTGCTGAAATATCAAATGAATTAATGGAGTCTGATATAATTAAAAAAGTTTCAGTTACTGGATCAACTAGAGTTGGTAAAATTATTTTAAAAAAAGCAGCTGATAAAGTTCAAAGAGTTACTATGGAACTTAGTGGACACTCGCCTTTTATTGTGTGTGAAGATGTAGATATGAACAAAGTAGCTGATATAGCAATAACTGGTAAATTCAGAAATAACGGACAGGTCTGTATTTCACCTAATAGATTTTACATCCAAGAAAACAGAAAAGAAGATTTTGTTAATGCTTTTATTGAAAGAGCAAAAAAATTAAAAATTGGAAACGGTATGGACGAAGGTGTGGATCTTGGACCTTTGACTACAGCTAAGAGATTGGAAGAAATAGAAAAACTAGTTGAAACTACTAAAAAGGAAGGAGCTAAAGTGTTAATGGGTGGACAAAGACCCTCTGGTTTCAATAAGGGATATTATTATGAACCAACAGTATTTGATGATGTTAAAGATAATTTTACAATTATGAAAGAAGAGCCTTTCGGTCCACTAGTTCCAATTTTAACTTTTAAAACTTTCGACGAAGTTATTGAAAGAGCAAATGATAATGACTTAGGATTATGTAGTTATTTATACACTAACTCTATGGATAAAGCTCACATTGGATCTGAGAAATTAGAGTCGGGTTGTGTTGCAGTTAATACTGGAGTTGTTGCTATTGCTGAGGCACCTTTTGGAGGAATAAAACAAACTGGTTATGGACGTGAAGGTGGTTCGGGTGCGATAAAAGACTATCTAAATGTGAAATACACTCACATGGGTTTAAAAATCTAGAAAATGAGAAAAAATAAAATCAAACAAATGATGAAGGAAGGTAAGCCTGTTATTAACGGCTGGTGTGCGATTCCAAGTACAGCCTCAGTTGAAGCAATGGCTCATCAAGGTTGGGACTCTTTAACTATTGATATGCAACATGGGTTAGTTGACTACAGTAATGCACTTCCTATGCTTCAAACAATATCAACAACGGATGTAACTCCTTTAGCTAGAGTTAATTGGAATGAACCAGGTCAAATTATGAAAATTTTAGATGCTGGATGTTATGGAATTGTTTGTCCGATGGTAAGTAATAAAAAAGAGGCAGAGAATTTTGTTCAAGCTTGCATGTATCCACCTGATGGTTACAGAAGTTTTGGTCCTATTAGAGGTTTAATTTATGGTGGAGCTGATTATGCAGATCACGCTAATGAAGAAATACTAAAATTAGCAATGATAGAAACAAAAGAATCTTTAGAAAATCTTGATGAGATAATGTCTACACCAGGTGTCGATGGTATTTATATTGGACCAGCAGATTTAAGTTTAGCAATAGGTGAAAAACCTGGTTTTGATAGATCAGAGACTACAAAAGCTTATTCTGAAATTTTAAGAATTCTAGAACATGCTAAAAAAAATAATATTTTTGCAGGAATTCATAACGGTACTACAGAATATGCTACTAAGATGATTGAAAAAGGTTTTGATTTTGTAACTATAGCATCTGATTTAAGAGCTTTAAGTGCTGGAGCTAAAGCCACAGTAGATAAAATGAAGGGTTCTTTGTCTAAAAAAGACGACGACGCTACTTATTAATCAAGTTGATTTAAAAATTCTTCAAACTGATTTTTATCTAAATTAGAAGATTGTTTTTTTCCTGGAAATTTTCCATTCATTGAATCTTTTTTAAAAGCCTTCAGAGCCTTTACTCTTTCTAGTTTTATTTCATTTCTAAGTTTCAATAAATTTCCATATGCTTTTGAATGTCTTGGGTGATTTTCTGTATCGCCACAGATATCTTCCATAAATAAATACATTACATCAGCGTTTTTACCTGAACCTAATGAAACAGTAACTATATCTGTACGCTTTGAAATTTCACCCATTACGTTTTCAGGTATTACTTCACACTCAGCCGAAAAAGCACCTGCGTCTTCTAATCTTTTAAATTTTTTAAAAAGTTCGTAAGCTTCATCAGCAGTTTTGCCCACAGCTCTTAAGCCACCAATCCAAGTAGATTTTCTTGGAACTAAACCTAAATGCCCCATTACTGGAACATCTTCCTTAGCCAACATTTCAACTATGTCCATACTTCTTGGTGTCATAACTGCATCCGCACCATTCTCTAATGCTTTAAAAGCTCCACGCATAATATCTTCTGCAGTTACAAACTCATTCAACACCAAAGCAGCTGTTAAAAATAAATTTTTTGAACCTTCTCTTACAGGAATTACGTTTTTTGCATTTGATATAATCATGTCAAAGCCTGCCTTTTCAGCTGCATCGGCTTCTTCAACAGTATTCGCTGTAACTTGTGTAAATTTTCTTTTTCCTTTTGCTGCTTTTAAATCCCCAACAGTCAAATTTCTTTTTGCTGGTTTAGCAGCCCACGTATAGATATTCTTCATTTAACCCCTTTATAAAGAATATCTCTCCTATCAATAAATTCCTCAAAGGTTTTAATGGTAATTACTGAAGGCAAAATAAATATAGATCTTTTGTCTCTCTCGTTTCTTATAATTCTAAAATAACCTTTTTTAATTGCTGTATCGATATAAACGTTCGAGGTCAAATATGATTTCTCGATTACTTTAAGTAATTGATTTTTAGTAATTGATTTATTTTTATAATAAGCAAGCATAACCATATGCAACATTATCCAATGTTGAGGGGTTAAGGAAAACCAATTCAATAATTCATTAGCCAATCTACCTTCAAAATCTCCAAGTGATATTTCTGCTAATTGAATTCTTTTTTGAGTAAGTTTTGGAATTTTTTTTTGTTCTTCAAAGTGCTTAGGATACTTAAACTGTCTTTTCATTTAAATAAATTTAAACTCATTGAGTTTTCTATTCAATACTATTTTTACTTATTAGTTCTTTATAAATGTTGTTAACTCTATGAACTTCAGTTGCGGTATTAAAATAACCTTCATATTCTATTTCTTCAGGTGATACATCAAAATGATAATGTCCTGCATCTCTGTCATGTTCGTAAGAATGAAAATGAGTATGTTCACCAGACTCTCTTAGATTTAATTCTCCTCCAGTAGGATCACCAGTCCAAAGAATAGAATAACATTGTAATTTTGGTCCAACCGGTTCATAAAATTGAAGAAAATCTTTTACACATTTCATTTGTTTTGGATCGTAATACTCGTGTTTAATATCTTTATAATCAGGCTGCACATGTGATCTTATTTTTCCATTTAATACTCTAAATACGCCAGCAAGAGACAAATGTTCATTATCTTTAATTTTTAAATTTTTTGATAAAGAAGACCTCATTGCTTGAGGCAAAGAACCTTGTTCTCCATTTCTACCTTTGATTTTTATTTTAATAACTTTTCCCTGTTTACCGTCTGTATAATAAATGTTTCCAAGTCCACCATGTTTTTTTGCTGAATACTTTTCAACAATACATTTTTTTTCTGGACTTACTCTTGCTATTATTGATTTAGACTCGTCAGTTATTAAGTTTTCATTAATAACTAATTCTCCACAATGACCATTTAAACATGACATTGCACCTGATCCAGCTCCTAAAGCATAAGATTTTTCAGAATCAATCATTTTAGATATTTCTTCATAGTCAAATTCTGCACCAATAAATTTTGGATCATGCATATAAGGCTCTCCACCAACATCTATTATTTTTTGATTTCCACTTATTCCTTCTGATGGACAATCCCAATCTCTTAGATTTGGGCAATCTACTACTTCTACCTCAACGTTTTTGAAATTTTCAGACAATCCTTTTCTTAACGCATCTGAAATATCTTCTAATGAATAATCTTTAAAAGTTCCTTTTTCTATTTTTAATTGCATGATGATAATAAGCTATAATTTATTTTGCATATTGTCTATAGATAATATATATAATTTCTATACATAAATAATTTTAAATAAGGTAACGATGATTAACAAAGATTTGAAAGTAGCTGTCCTTGGAGCAGGAGCGATGGGTTGCTTGTTTGGCGGTTTGCTTGCAGAAAAAGGTTTAAATGTAATTTTAATTGATGTTT
>CACEEO010000024.1 GCA_902558585.1 uncultured Pelagibacteraceae bacterium
AAAATAAGGATGGAAATTCTATACCATTAAATTAAGTAATGAATACAAACCTTAAAATTTCAAATGTAACTAAAATTTATCCTGGGTGTGTTGCAAACGACAATGTTTCACTCGAATTTAATAGTGGTAAAATTTATGCTCTTCTTGGAGAAAATGGTGCTGGAAAATCTACACTAGTTAAAATTCTATCAGGCGTCATCATTCCTGACGAAGGTAACATTTATTTAAATGAAAATAATCTAAAGCTCAATTCGCCATTAGATGCAAAAAAAAATGATATCGGAATGGTATTCCAGCATTTTAATCTTTTTGAAACTTTATCCGTATATGAAAACTTAATAATAGACTCAGATGAAGAAAGGGAAAGTTTAAGAGAAAAAATTGATACAATTATGAAAAAATATAATTTTTCAATTGATCTTGATATTCCTGTTCTAAATCTATCAGCAGGTCAAAAACAGAAAGTGGAAATAATAAGATGCCTAATAAGGAGTCCAAAAGTTTTAATTATGGATGAACCAACATCTGTATTAACAGAACAAGAAACGAGTGAATTATTCTTATCTTTGAAAAAATTTTCAGAAGAAGGAATTTTAATTATTTATATTACACATAAACTAAAGGAAGTTATGCAGCTTTGTGATGAAGTTGCTGTAATGAGAAGAGGAAAGTTAGTTTCTGTAAGTGAAATAAAGAAAGAAAATATTGAGTCACTTGCTAACAAAATGGTGGGTCAGAACCTAAAAACAATTAAGAAAAAAAAAGCAAAAACTTCATCAGATCAGTTAATTAAAATAACTAATCTTAATTTTACAAGTGAAGATCCTTTTGAAACAAATTTAATGGATATTAATTTTTCTGTTAATCGAGGGGAGTGTTTAGGAATTGCTGGTATATCAGGAAACGGACAAAGTGAATTATTTCAAGTATTAAGTGGTGAAATTATTTCGAAAAAGAACTCTATAGAATTTAATAAAAATTATATAGGAGATTTAAATCCTCAAGAAAGAAGAGAATATTTGATGGCCTTTTCTCCAGAGGATAGGCTTGAGCAGGCTGCAATTCCACAAATGAAAATTTTTGAAAATGTAGCTCTAAACAATTTTAAATCATCAAATTTTTTTAATAAGGGATTAATAAACGAAAACAAAATTAAAGAGCATTCCAAAAAAATAATTTCAGATTTTAATGTTAATACAGATAATATAGAGTTAAAAAGCCAATTTTTGTCCGGAGGTAATCTTCAAAAATTAATTATTGGAAGAGAATTAATAACTTCTCCAGATTTATTAATTTGTTTTAATCCAACTTGGGGTCTAGATGTTGGGGCAATAAATTATATCCACGAAACATTGATTAAAATCAATGAACAAAATAAATCAATTATATTAATATCTACAGACACTGATGAGTTATTAAAATTAAGTGATAAAATTTCAGTAATTCATAAAGGAAAATTGTCAAAAATTATGAATGCTGAAGAAGTTACCTCTGAAAAACTTGGGATACTAATGGGAGGAGCAAATTGATTAAAATCGTAAAACGAGATCAACCATCAAGAGCTATTTTTTTCTTTACACCTGTGTTAGCTATTTTTCTAACATTAGTAGCGGGAGGTTTGATTTTTTTTATTTTAGGTTTTAAACCATTTGAAGCTCTTAAATTTTTTTTCATAGTTCCAATTGCAGATAAATATGGTTTCAGTGAGTTACTATTAAAAGCTACACCTCTTTGTTTAATTGCAATCGGTTTATCTTTTTGTTTTAAAAGTAATAACTGGAATATTGGAGCCGAAGGGCAATTAACTTTCGGGGCGATAGTTTCAGGAGGAGTTGCATTATTGTTTTATGAGCAAGAAGGTTTTTATATTCTTCCAATAGTAATTTTAGCTGGTGCAATCGGTGGTATGCTGTATGCGTCAATACCCGCAATCTTAAAAACTTACTTTAATACAAACGAAATATTAGTAAGTCTTATGTTGGTATATGTTTCAAAATTAATTTTGGACTATCTTGTTGTTGGTCCTTGGAGCAATCCAGAGGGATTTAATTTTCCTGAAACCAGACAGTTCAGTGACTCTGCTAAACTTCCGTTATTATTTGAAGGACTCAGAATTCACGCAGGAATATTTTTAGCTTTAGCTGCAGTGGTTATCAGTTGGTTTGTTTTTTATAAAACGTATTTAGGGTTCCAAATGAAAGTTTCAGGTTTTAGTTTAAAGACAGCAAAATATGCCGGATACAAAGGTAAAAAAATGATCATTCTCGTTTTTTTAATAAGTGGTGCTTGCGCAGGTTTAGCTGGAGTTGGAGAAATAACTGGACCTATTGGTCAGCTTCATAGAGAAATTTCTCCAGATTATGGTTTTACTGCTATAATTGTAGCGTTTTTGGGTCGTTTACATCCTGTTGGTATCATCTTTGCATCACTAGTTGTTGCAATAACTTATTTGGGTGCTGAAACAGCTCAAATATTTATGCAAATTCCTAAATATACTGGTCAAGTTTTTCAAGGAATGATTTTATTTTTTCTTCTTGCATCAGATTATTTACTTTTTTTCAAAATTAAATTTATAGGTTCAAAAAAATGATCATCGATATAAATTTTATTGGACTGATAATTGCATCAATAATGGCCTCCGCTGTTCCTTTGATCCTAGCGTCCTGTGGTGAACTTATTACAGAAAGATCCGGTGTTCTAAACCTTGGTGTTGAAGGAATGATGATCATTGGCGCTATATCAGGCTTCGCACTAATGACAGTGACAGGAAGTTTGATTATTGCAGTTTTTGGTGCAATGTTAGCTGGAGTTCTAATTTCAACTATTTTTGCATTCCTTACTCAAACATTAATCACTAATCATGTTGCTACTGGTTTGGCGCTTACCATATTTGGAATTGGTATTTCTGCGATGATAGGAAAAAATTTTGTAGGTATTCCTGGAAAAGAGTTTCCTGTTTTGTTTGAAGGTTTAAAAGATACAATACCACTTTTAGGCCCAATATTATTTGGACATTCAATTGTTTTTTATTTTGCTTTTGCCCTTCCCTTCATAACTAGCTATTTTTTAAAAAAAACGAAAATTGGATTAATTGTAAGAGCTGTAGGAGACTCACCTGATTCTGCGTCTAATCAAGGAATAAATGTTAGGTTAGTTCGTTACGCTTGTATACTTTATGGAGGCGCAATGAGTGGACTTGCTGGTGCATATTTATCTATGATTTATACTCCTCAGTGGATTGAAAATATGACGGGTGGAAGAGGTTGGATCGCATTAGCTCTGGTGGTTTTCTCAACGTGGAACCCAATTAAAATTTTAATTGGTGCTATGATTTTTGGTGGGTTAACAATTATTCAATTTCATATGCAAGCAATTGGAGTAAGAATTCCTGTGCAATTTTTAACAGCTCTACCTTATATCGTTACAATAATAGTTTTGGTTGTAATTTCTCGTGATAGTAGAAAAATAAGGCTAAGTACTCCTAGTTCTCTGGGGAAATCTTTTCATAAAGACAATTAATTACAAAATAATTATTTTTTTTTAGATAATTTAATCTAAGTTTAGTCTTATTAAAAAATCAAAAGGGGAAATAAATTTATGCATAAATTTTTTATTCGTTCTTTCGTCTCTTCTTTAGTTTTATTATTTACGTTTACTGTAGCTGCAATTGCAAAAGATGTTAAAGCGGCATTTGTTTATATTGGCCCAACTGGTGACCATGGATGGACATATCAGCACGATGTAGGTAGAAAAGCTGTTGAAGCTGCCGGATTTAAAACAACTTACGTAGAAGGTGTTCCAGAAAGTGCTGATGCTGAGAGGGTTCTTAGACAATTAGCTAATTCTGGTCATGATGTTATCTTTACAACTAGTTTTGGATACATGAATCCAACTAACAAAGTTGCAAAAGAGTTTCCAAATGTAAAATTTGAACATGCTACTGGATATAAAAGAGAACATCCAAATGTTTCTACATACGCAGCTAGATTTTACGAAGGTAGAACAATCTTAGGAACAATCGCTGGAACTATGACAAAATCAAATGTTATTGGTTATGTGGCATCTTTTCCAATTCCTGAAGTTATCAGGGGTATCAATTCATTTACTTTAGCGGCTCAAAAAGTTAATCCAAATATTAAAACTAAAATTGTTTGGGCTTTCACTTGGTACGATCCAGGTAAAGAAGCAGAAGCAGCAAAAGCTTTAATTGACCAAGGTGCTGATGTAATTGCTCAACATACAGATAGTACTGCTATTGTTCAAATTGCTGAAAAAGCTGGAGTATATGCTTTTGGACAAGCAAGTGATATGGACAAGTTTGCTCCTAAAGCTGTATTGACTTCAGTTGAAAATAATTGGGGCCCATATTACGTAGACAGAGTTAAAGCTGTTGCGAACGGTACATGGAGCCAAAAAGATACTTGGCATGGTATTGGAGATGGTATGGTGGTGATATCAGATTTAGATTCACAAATGCCAGCTGACCTAAGATCAAAAGTTAAAAAACTTCAAGCAGATTTAGCATCTGGTAAAGTTCATTCTTTCACAGGACCAATTTATGACCAGAAAGGTAATTTAATGGTAGCAGAAGGAAAAACTGCAGATGATGGAATGCTCGCAGGAATGATGACTTACGTTAAAGGAGTTGAAGGAGATATACCTAAGTAATCAGTTTCCAATTTAAAAAATTTAAAAGGCCGGTTTTTTAACTGGCCTTTTTTATATCTGATGTTTTTTTTTGATTTCTTCAATCCTTAATTCTTCATAAATTTCGAAGGGCTGTACTATCCAAGGATTATCAGGAAGTCTATTTGCACAGAAGTCTGGCTCAAATGTTGATTTCTTTTTTTTAAATAATGTTGCGGTTTTAATGTCTTCTATTTTATCTTTAATGGGTTCATATTTTTTTAACCAATCTATACTTTTGTTAAAAGTTATTCCTGTGTCAGATAAATCATCACATAAAAGTATTTTTCCACCCATATTAGGTGCTATCGAACTCATTTCTCTTGAAAACACAATATCACCTTGCTCATCCTCTACTCCCTTACCACTGTAAGATTCGACTGCAAGATACGCACATTTTAATTTAAAAATTCTACTTAGAACATCTATCATTGGCGCTGCTCCACGCATGATGCCAACTAGTATTGTTGGTTTATATCCGCTCTCATCAATTTGAATTGCAAGCTTCTCAACAGTTTTGTTGTACTCGTCCCAGCTAACAATCATTTTTTCAGACATAATTTTTTATATCTATTTATTTAAATAATAAAACTAAAACTGCAAGAACGATAAGTGCAATTATTGAGGATATTAAAATATACAACCTATGAATGTTTCTTCCTCTTAAATTAAAATAATGTCTTGCTACACCAGAAATAACAGCAATCGCACACAATATTAACCAATTATATTGATGATAAACTAAAAAGCTCGAATGCCCAGAAAGCATTATAAATAAAACTAAAAAAGTGGAATAATTATTATGAATTGATCTCTGTTTGGCTGCTAGAGACAGACTCATATCAAATTTTTCACCTCTTTCACTACTACTAATTATGTTCATTTGATTAGGGATGATTACCGTAAAAACATTACCAAACATATTAGTACCAATGATTAATCCAACACTTAAAATTGCAAATTTTGGTCCAAATAATTTTGTAAGTCCAAATGAAACAACTGCTAACAAAATTATTCCTAAGGATATAAATAAAATATTATTCTCAATTAATTTTGATTTACATAAAAGATCATAAATAAACCAAGCTACAATCAATGACAAAAGTGAGATAATAATTGCATAACTAGGAGACATTAAAAGAACACGCTTATCAACCATTAATACTCCAGCGTTATAATAGTAAATTACAACTAAGAGCAACATTCCTGTTACAAAAGTTAAGTAACTTTGCCACTTAAAGATTACTAATCTATTTAAGTAATCTTGAGGTGGAGATGTTTTTAACCTTGAAAGTTTATAAAAAAAACCAGAATGCATCAGATATCCTTCACCATCGATATCATCACTTGTTATATTTTTATTTAAATTATTATCTAAGTAATTAAATAAAAAACTATTACCTACCCATAATATTGCAAATAATACATGGCCCCATCTAAGAATAACTTCTAACCATTTTATTGTATAAGGTAAAAATTCCATTAATATTTTATTTTATCTACTTTTTTATCCCAAATTTCAAATGCTTTTAAGGCTTCATCTCTGAGCATTTGAACCATTTTAATTTTCCTATCATCAATTTTTTTTGGGATTTCTGTATAAATAAAGGAGTCATCGAAATCTATATTTTTTGCATCTTCTCTAGTATTTGCATAATATATTTTATCCAATCTTGACCAATAAATTGCTGAGAGACACATCGGACAAGGTTCACAAGATGTATAAATCTCACATCCAGAAAGATCAAAAGTATTTAAATTTTTACAGGCTTCTCTAATTGCTACTATTTCTCCATGAGCAGTTGGATCATTTGAAGAAGTAACTTTATTTGAACCCTCTGCAATAATCTTATCATCCTTAACTATAACACTTCCAAAGGGACCACCAATTGTATTTGCACTATTTATTGAAAGTTCAATAGCTTTCGCCATAAATTTTTTTTTATCTTCCATTTTAATTTTTTATTTTATTTTTAATTTTGTTAATGCTCATTAAAATTCTTTCAGGGGTTGCTGGTGCATTTAGTTCTGGTGCAAACTGATAATTTCCAGTTGAAGCAACTGCATCTTTTATTGCATAAAAAACACTCATAGCTAGCATCAAAGGGGGTTCACCAGTTGTTTTTGCTTTATTAACAACTTTTTCTTTGTTTAATCCCTCCTTAAAAATTTCTACATTAAATTTTTTTGGAATATCACTTACCGCAGGTATTTTGTAAGTCGATGGAGAAAAAGTTGTAATCTGACCATCTGATTTCCATTTCAATTCCTCTATTGTTAGCCAACCTTGCCCTTGAATAAAGCCACCCTCTATCTGACCTAGTTCTAGGGCTGGATTTATTGGTTTACCGGCATCATGCAAGATATCCACTCTTTCCAGCATATTTTCACCAGTCAATGTATCTACAGTTACTTCCGAAACAGCTGCTCCGTAACAAAAGTAATAAAAAGGTCTTCCTCTAAATTTTTTTTTATCAAAATTAATTTTTGGTGTTGAGTAGAAGCCTGATGAAGAAAGAGAAATTCTATTTAAATATGCCTCTTGAATTATGCTTTTAAATTCAAATTGTCTGTTTCCAAATATTATATATTGATCTTTATAAATTGCCTCTTGGTTGTAGATCTTATATTTTTTCTTAATAAATTTTTCTAAATTTAATTTAATTTTTGCTACTGCATTTAATGCTGCAGCACCATTAAGATCAGTTGTTGAAGAAGCGGCACTAGCTGAAGTATTTGGAACCTTGGCTGTATTTGTTGATGAAATATGAACTAAACTATAGGGTAATCCTAAAGAATTAGCCACTATTTGAGCTATCTTTGTGTGGGTCCCCTGACCCATTTCAATACCCCCATGATTTAAATAAACACTACCGTCTGTATAAATGTGAACTAAAGCTCCAGCTTGATTTAAATGAATTGTTGTAAAAGAAATGCCAAATTTTAACGGTGTAATAGCTATACCCTTCTTTTTAAATCTATTTTTTTCATTAAATTTTCTTATATCAGAATATCTTTTCTTATAATTAGATTTATTTTCTAGATTTTTAAATATTTCGTTAATAACGTTATCCTCAATTTTCATCCCATAATGAGTTACATTTCGTTTATCTTTTTGATAAAAATTTTTCTTTCTGACTTCTATAGGATCTTTTTTTAAATACCTTGATATATTATCTATAATATTTTCTATAGCCATCATCCCTTGATTTCCACCGAAGCCTCTGAATGCAGTCGAAGTTGGAATATTTGTTTTGCATAGATTATTTATTACCTCAATATCTGGAATATAATATGCGTTATCTATATGAAGCAAAGCTCTCTCATTTATTGCAGCTGATAAATCAGGTGACATTCCACAATTTGAGGATAAGTTTATTTTTAATCCTTCAATAATACCTTCATCATTAAAACCAACTTCATATTCAGATAAAAATTCATGTCTTTTACCAGTCAATATTATATCATCATCTCTATCTAATCTTAGTTTTACTGGCTGCCCTGATTTTTTTGCCAACAACGCACAAATACACGCTGTCATAAAATTTGTTTCCTTTCCTCCAAACCCACCTCCAATTCTTCTGACTTCAACATTTATTGAATTATTTTTTTGATTAAACATTTTTGCAATTAATTGTTGCGTTTCCGATGGATGTTGCGTTGAACTATAGACTAAAAAATTATCATCTTCTTTTGGAATAACAAAAGCTGCTTGACCCTCTAAATAAAAGTGTTCTTGACTTCCGGTTGTAAAATTTCCTTTTAAATTATTTTTTGAATTTTTTATTTTTTTAGAAGGGTTACCTTTTTTAACTTTTCTAGGTTTAAATAAAAATTGCTTCTTATTTAAAGCTTCTTTAATTGTAATAACAGGTTTTAAATCTTTATAGGTAACTTTAGCTTTTAATACTGCCTTTCTAGCAAGTTCTGTAGTTGTAGCAGCTACAGCGAATAATGGCTGACCAAAAAACTCTACTTTTTTTTCTGGAAAGATTGGATCACCTTCAAAAACAGGACCTACGTCATTCCTACCAGGGATATCTGTTTGAGTAACTACCGATATAACTCCTTCACTTTTTTTTACTTCAGTTAGGTCTATATTTTTGATTATTGCATGGGCTTTTTTACTTAAACCAATAGCGCCATAAATCGTATTTTTTGGCTCATTAATATCATCGGTATACTCTGCATATCCACTGACATGCTTATAGGCACTATCATGTGGTCTTATTTCTTCAATATAGTTCTCTTTGCTCATTTAATTTACTCTTGATAACTTATTAGAATTTATTTCTACGAAACATTTCATCAATAAATTTTTTGCTATCTCTAGTCTATATTCTTTACTAGCTCTCATGTCTCCAATAGGACTTAAATCTTTTTCCAAATATTTTTTTGCTTGATCAAAAGTATTGATGCTAAGAGGCTTATTTTTAAGAATTTCCTCACATGCTTTAGCTCTTTTTGGTACAGCCGCCATACCTCCATATGCAATATAAACCTCTTTAATTTTATTATCATTAATCTCAAAATTAAAAGATCCACAAACAGATGAAATATCATCATCAAATCTTTTTGAGATCTTAAATGCCTTAAAAATATTTTTCTTAAATAATGGTATTTTAATTGAGTGTATAAATTCATTGTTTTTTAATTTAGTTTTTCTGTAATCAAGAAAAAAATTATTTAAAGGTAATACTTTTCTTTTATTAAAACTTTCAATTAAAACCTCTGCATTTAATGATAGTAGAATTGGTAATGAATCTCCTATTGGAGATGCGGTTGCAATATTGCCACCTAT
>CACEEO010000025.1 GCA_902558585.1 uncultured Pelagibacteraceae bacterium
AATGAAAAGATGGAAAACATAATAAGGTCAACCAATTTTGATAATCTAAAGAAAGCTGAGCAAGAAGGATATTTTGTTGAAAATGTATTTAAAAAATCATCAAATCAGAAAATAAATTTTTTTCACAAAGGTCCAGAAAATAATTGGAAATTTAATCTTGAAAATGAAATTGTGGATGAAATAAATTTAAAATTTAAAAATGAAATGATAGAATTAGGATATTTAAAAATATGAAAAAAATTAATTTAGCAATTTCTGGTTGCATGGGCAGAATGGGCCAACAACTTATCAAATCTTCAAAGAAAAATAGAAATTTTAAATTAGTTTCACTTACAGAGAATAGATTAGTTAATAAAAAATTTAATGGAATTAAACCTGAATTAAATTCTGTTAAAGCTTTTAAAAAAACGGATATAATTATTGATTTCACAGTACCAAATTGTACACTTGAGATACTCAAAATAGCATCAAAACTAAGAAAAAAAGTAGTAATTGGTACTACAGGGTTTACTAGAAGCCAAGAAAATCAAATTAAAACATATTCAAAAAAAATACCTATTTTAAAAGCTGGCAATATGAGCTTAGGTGTTAATTTATTAATGTATTTAACCGAAATTGCATCAAAATCACTGAATGATGAATATTTAAGCAAAATATTTGAAGTACACCACAAACATAAAAAAGACTATCCATCTGGAACTGCGTTAATGCTTGGAAAAGGGATTGCAGATGGAAAGAAAAAAAATTTATATAATTTAATCGGCAAAAAATTCTTAAATAAGAAATCATTTCCTTATGGGAAAAAGATTAATTTTAACTCAATAAGAAAAGGTGAAATTATTGGTGAACACGAGGTAAAATTTTCAAGTGGAAAAGAGATAATTACTTTAAACCATGAGGCTTTTGACAGAGCACTTTATTCAGATGGAGCTTTAAGTGCTTCTAAATGGTTAATGAAAAAAAAACCAGGATTATATTCTATGAGAGATTTGCTTAACTTTTCGTAATGAATGAAAAACAAAAAGCAAAAATCATCATTAAAACTTTAAATAAAATTTACCCCAAAACTCCTATTCCTCTAAAAAGTAAAAATACCTTTACGTTATTAATTTCTGTATTGCTCTCTGCACAATGTACTGATGTAAATGTTAATAATGTAACAAAAGATATATATCCCAAATACTATAAACCTGAACACTTTGTAAAATTAGGACGAAAAAAAATTGAAAAACTGATCAAGAAGATTGGTATTTTTAGAATTAAAGCAAAAAGTATTTACTTAATGTCAAAACGAGTTTTAGAAAAACACAAAGGTAAAGTGCCTAAATCTTTTGATGAACTCGAACAATTACCTGGCGTAGGTCATAAAACTGCAAGCGTAGTGATGTCCCAAGGTTTTGGATATCCAGCTTTTGCTGTTGATACGCATATACATAGACTTGCTCAAAGATGGGGATTAACAAATGGAAAAAATGTTAAACAAACTGAGAAAGATTTAAAGAGAATTTTTCCCAAAAAGTTTTGGTCAAAATTACATCTTCAAATAATATTTTATGGAAGAGAGTATTGCAAAGCCAGAGATTGTTACGGTTTAACTTGTAAAATATGCACTTCTTGTTATCCTAATAGAAAAAAACCTATAATTACGAAAAAGAGTTAAAATGCATATCTTAGGAATTGGAAACGCAATAATAGATGTAATTTGCAAAGTTGATGATGATTACTTAAAAAAAAATTCACTGACAAAAAGCACAATGAAACTTATTAACGAGAAGGAGTTTAAAAAATTACTTACAAATCTTCAAATTGAAGAAACTATTTCTGGAGGATCTGTTGCAAACTCAATTGTAGGCTTGTCTCAATTAGGAAATGATGTTGGATTTATTGGTAAAGTTGCAAATGATGAGTTTGGGCAAAAATATGAAGACGGATTAAAAAAAGAAAAAGTTAATTACCTATATTCCAAAAAAAATGAGCCTATTCCTACAGGCAGTTGTTTGATTTTAATTACTCCTGACTCTGAGAGAACTATGTGTACATTTTTGGGAACAGCTGGAAAAATTAACGATGAAGACATAAAAGTGAACATAGTTAAAGATGCAAAAATAACGTTTTTAGAAGGTTATTTGTGGGATGAGGGAGAACCAAAAAAAGCATTTGATAAAGCTATAGCTAACTCAAATAAAATAGCTATGTCTTTATCTGATATTTTTTGTGTAGAAAGACACAAAGAAAATTTTTTACACCTTGTTAAAGATAAACTAGACATAGTTTTTGCAAATGAACAAGAAATACTGTCATTAATTGATAGCAAATCTATAAATGACGCTATTTCATTCGCTAAAGAACTTAATAAAAATATTATAATAACTAGAGGTGAGAATGGCGCTATTGCTATTAAAGATATGGAAATTACAGAGTATAAAGCAAAAGAAAATTTAAATATTATTGATTTAACAGGAGCTGGTGATTTATTTGCTGCAGGATATTTACATGGTCTTATAAATAATTTATCAATAAAAGATTGTTTGGCAAATGGAACTGAATTATCATCAAAAATAATTCAACAACTAGGAGCTAGAATAGAAAGAAATTAAAAAATTTTTATGTCTTCTAAAGACCAAATACTTAAGCTTTTTCCTCAACCAATTTTTAAATATCAAATAAATGATTTTAAAAAAATTAACGAAGAGTTATTAAAATATATTTATACACTAAATAAATTAGATAAAGACGGTGTCAAAAAATCAAATATAAATGGATGGCATTCTAGGCCTTTTGATTTTAAAGAAGATAACGGTATTCCAAATAAATTTTATTTACAAATAAGAAAATATATAAAGGATGTTTTTACTAAATTTGGATGGGAGTATAACGAGACAAAAATTAAATGTACATCTATGTGGGCAATTATAAATAAAAAAGGTAATTTTAATATTGAACATATTCATCCAAATAATTATTTAAGCGCTGCTTATTATGTAAAAGCACCTGACAATTGTGGAGCCTTCAAAGCTTCAAATCCAAATATAATTAATAGAAATTTTTACCCAAGATCAGAAAAAGCTAATGAATTAAACTCAAATTCAGCAAGTATAAAAGTTAATGAGGGTGATTTGTTAATTTTCCCAGCATATCTACCTCATTCTGTGGAAGAAAATAAATCTGAGGAACCCAGAGTAATAGTGAGCTTTAACATAGACGTTTTGAGATAAATTACTTACTTAAATAATATCCATTTTTATTACTTAAAATAAAATTGTCTTTTTTTAATTCACTTAATATTTTTTTTCTAAGTCTGTGTATATGAGTTTCAACAGTGTGAGTTTCAATTTGATCTTTATAACCCCATACTTCTGTCTGAAGTTCATCAACTCTTACAGGTTTTTTAGATTTATTCAAATAAATAATCAGATCAGTTTCTTTTTCAGTAAGGAAAATATTTTTTTCGCTTAACTTTAATAATCGAGCATTAAAGTTAAGTTCATAACTACCTATAGAAATTTTTGAAGTTTCTTTAGTTTTTAATCTAATAAATTGAATATTAATTTTTTCTAATAATTTTGATATTCTAAGCGGGAATTTTAATTTAATTTCATTGTTATATCCAAGATACTTACTTTCATTAGTTAGTATTAAACAATTTTCTAATTTGTGATTATTTAGTTCTTTTACATTTGTAACATCAATAATATTAAAGTTTGTTACACCATCAAATTCTCTTAATATTTTAGACAACATTGGTATTGAAAAAATTATTAAATTTTGCTTAATCATAATTTGTAGATTATGATAATTTTAGTTAAAAATAAACAAACACTTAGAGTAGATGATTTCGTATTTAAATGTTCTGTCGGAAGAAATGGTAGGACAAATTATAAAACTGAAGGTGACAAAAAAACACCAAGAGGAATTTTTTCAATTGGAAATTTATTTTTTAGATCAGATAGATTAATAAAACCTTCTACCAAGTTAAAAACTGTTGCTATTAAAAAACATGATGGATGGTGTGATGATTTAAATTTCCCAAAAAAATATAATAAATTAATTAGAATTAATAATAAAATTAAACATGAAAAACTTTATCGAAAAGATCATAAATATGACCTTTTAATTCCAATAAAATATAATTTTATTAAACCAAAAATAAATAAAGGTAGTTGTATATTTTTACATTTAACTAATAACTACAAGGCGACAGCAGGATGTATTGCAATTAAAAAAAAGGACTTTTTAATTTTAATAAAATTAATTAAACCAAATGCAAAAATTCAAATAAATTAATTTCTTTTACCAAAAATATCAGCACCAATTCTAAGATATGTAGAAGAGTGCTCTAACGCTTCGATGTAGTCTGCGGACATACCCATACTTAATTCCTTTAAATTATATTTTTTATTTAATAATTCCATTTCTTTAAAATACTTTTGAGGATCCTCATTTTCAGGAGGAATACACATTAACCCTATTACGTTTAATTTAATTTCTTTACAAAATATAAATAATTTTTCTAAATATTTTATATCGACTCCTGACTTTTGACTTTCCCTACCTATATTAACTTGAATAAAAATTTTTATACTTCTGTTTATCTTATTCATTTCATCGGAGATTTTTTTAGCAAGTTTTTCATTATCAACAGAATGAATATAGTCAAAAATTTTTACAGCAAATTTTACTTTATTTGTTTGTAATTTACCTATGAGATGTAAATTAATATTTTTATTTGTTTGTTTTAAATTATACCACTTATCTAAAGTTTCTTGAACTTTGTTTTCTCCAAAATCTAAATGACCATTATTAATTAAAGGAAGAATATCTTCAATTGGAAATGTTTTTGAGACAGCAACTATATTTGGACTTTCCTTTTTTCCAATGTTATTTAATCTATCCTTAATTTTTTTTTTGATTATATTTAGATTTTGAACAGATTTATGCATGTATTTTTTTTAAAAAAATATTTTTTTGTTGATAGTTTTGAACCAAATTTAATTAAATTCCAAGATAAAAATACTTCTATTATATATAGAAATTATACTAAAAAAAAAAATTTAGATGAAATTATAAAACTAAAGAATTTTTGTGAAAAAAAAAATTATAAATTGTTTTTAGCCAATGATATTAAATTAGCTATAAAGCTTGGATTAAATGGAGCTTATTTACCTTCATTTAATAACAATTTTAACCATTTGTCTTATTCATTAAAAAAAAATTTTATATTATTAGGTTCGGCTCACAATATAAGTGAAATTAGAATTAAACAAAAACAGAATGTAAATAAAATTTTCTTATCATCGATTTTTAAAAAAAATAAAAACTATTTAGGAATTAATAAATTTAAAAATCTTGTTACAAATTTAAATTTTAGTTTTGTAGCATTAGGTGGAATAAATGAGACTAATTTTAAAAAATTAAAATTAGCCAATATTAAAGAGTTTGCTGGTATACAATTTTTTAAAAAAAAGGCCCCTTTAAAAGGGGCCTTTTAAAATTAGATGTTATAATTAATTAGAATGCAAATCCTAAATATAATTCATAACCTTCTACATCAGCAGCAGTTGAAGAGCCACCTCTGTTTTCAACTTCGTTCATATGACCTGAAACAGTGATTCCGCCCATTGTGTATGAAGCTGAAACACCACTGTACTCTTCATCTGTAGTCCAAGCACCATCATTATACTCATGAGTGTTGTAAGAAACAGATAATTCATCAGTGATTTGGTAAGAAATACCCATAGTTTCTGATTCATCTGAGTTTGACGCTGCAGATGCATCTGATTCAGACTCTTGGTAACCAATAGTTACTGGTCCAAATGCATAAGTAACGTACACAGTGCTGTCATCGATTGGAGTTCCAGCAGTAGCTTCTGTTTCACCAAAAGCCATACCTAGTTCTAGACCTTCCATCATCTCAGGTTTAATAACTATACCAAAGTCGTTGTATTGACCGCCGTAACCAGCAGCTGAGTTCATGATCATTGAAGCATGTACTGTTACACCACTAAAGCTTGGTGAGTCGTATCTGATCATGTCATTTCCGCCTGCACCATTAATTACTGAGTCAGTACCAGTTTGAGTCAAACTATCCCACGCTTCTTCATAAGCATTTGGAGTTTTATCATCCATACCACCCATTACAGAACTTCCACCGTGACCAGAATATGTAATAGTTCCTGATCCACCAGTGTCGATTTTTACTGAGTGACTGTCAACAACACCATCGTCAGCTTCATCACCATCTAGCTCTAAGCTGAAAGTTACAGTCATACCATTGTCTAGCTCACCTGAACCTGTGAAAGATACGTGATCACTGTTTGACCATGTTGTTTTTCCAGTTTCGTCAGCAGCTGACATGTAAAGTCCAGCAGAACCACTTACAGACATTTCACCTGCATTCGCTGAGAATGCAACTAAAGAACCCGCAAGAGCTGATAGACCAATTTTTTTCAAATTGTTCATATTAATTACTCCTTTGTTTTTGTTATTATTAATAATAAACAGGGCGTTTTTATCATTTTGAAATCATAAATTTCAAAAAAACCATGATATAAATCAGAAAAATGGTATTTGTGATAATTTTACAACACTTTTTTCACTATTTTTTGTAAATTATGTTCAAAATATCAAAAACTAGTGTAAAGGTTGTTTTGTTATACCTTATGAACACTAAACTAATTAACTTAAAATTAATTTTTATATTGCTTATTTTGCTCCCTTTTTCATCATGTGGAGGAAAATGGGGTTCAGACGCTAGAAAAGTTTCTCCCGACCCTAAAGAAAGAGTCAAAAAAAATTTAGAGGAGGGAAGAGGTTTCAGATTAAACAATTTGGGTAAAGGTTCTGGAACCACATATGAATTTGCTTCTTCAAATGAACTGTGGAGAGCTTCTTTAGACACAATTGATTTCATGCCTTTAACTACAGCAAATTACAACGGTGGGATCATAGTTACTGATTGGTATGCTGAAGATCAAAAAATTGGAGAGTCAATAAAAATTACAATTAGATTTCTCACTAATGAAGTTAGGTCTGATGCTCTTAACATAAAAGTTTTTTATAAAAAATGTAAAACCGTTCTTGAATGTGAAATAATTGAAACAGATGGACCTTTAAAAAAAGAGTTAACAAAATCGATTTTGAAAAAAGCTGCTATTTATAAAGAACAAAAAGATGAAGAGAATTTTGTTCCATACAAAGATCCAAGAAATACCAATTAAGTGACGTCAGAAAGATATAACTTCAAATCAACAGAGGAAAAATGGCAAAATTTTTGGGAAAAAAATAAATCATTTTCTACAAAAACAGAAAAAAATAAAAAAAAGTTTTATTGTTTAGAAATGTTTCCTTACCCATCTGGAAAAATTCATATGGGACACGTAAGAAATTATACAATTGGAGATGTTTTAGCTAGATACAAATTGCTTCAAGGTTTCAATGTTCTTCATCCGATGGGATGGGATTCTTTTGGAATGCCAGCAGAGAATGCAGCAAAACAAAATAATCTTGATCCAAAAACTTGGACTGAGTCAAATATTTCAAATATGAAATTTCAATTAAAAAAACTTGGACTTTCTATAGATTGGGATAGAGAGATTTCGACTTGCTCAAACGAATATTACAAACACCAACAAACCTTTTTTCTTGAACTTCTTGAAAAAAAATTAGTATATAGAAAAGAAAATTATGTTAATTGGGATCCAGTAGATGAGACTGTACTTGCAAATGAACAAGTTATTGATGGAAAAGGCTGGAGATCAGGGGCAGTAGTAGAAAGAAAAAAATTAAACCAATGGTTTTTTAATATATCAAAATTTTCTCAAGAACTACTTGATGGGCTAGAAAACCTAAATTCATGGCCAAATAAAGTAAAGATAATGCAAAAGAATTGGATTGGAAAATCTTTTGGAAGTGAAATAGATTTTAAAGTGGAGGGTGATTTACCTGTAGATAATATAAAATGTTTTACAACAAGGCCTGATACACTATTTGGATTTTCTTTTTTAGCTTTATCAATTGACCATGAAATTTCTAAATTCTTCAGTAATAATAATGATTTTATAAAGTTTAAAGAAGAATGTTCTAAAACGGGGACTACTGAAGAAGCTATAGCAGTCGGCGAAAAAATTGGGTTCAAAACAGGTCTTATGGCAATCAATCCATTAAATCCAAATCATAAAGTTCCTGTTTATTTTGCGAATTTTGTTTTGATGGATTATGGCTTTGGCGCAGTTTTTGGTTGTCCTGCACATGATCAAAGAGATTATGATTTTGCCAAGAAATATAATTTAGATATTAAAACAGTAGTAAGACCACATAACGAAAGTGAAAATTATCAAGTTAAAAACGAAGCTTATTCGGGAGAAGGTATTATAATCAACTCTGACTTTTTAAATGGTCTTAATGCTCCAAATAATTCTGTAATTGAAACTATAAAAATTTTAGAAAAAAAAAAATTAGGTAAAAAACAAATCAATTACCGATTAAAAGATTGGGGTGTTTCTAGACAAAGGTATTGGGGTTGCCCTATTCCTGTTGCTTACGATGAAGAAAACAATGTTCATCCAATTCCGAAATCAATGCTACCGGTAAAGCTCCCTCAAAATATAAACCTAAAAGTCAAAGGTAATCCTCTAGATAGTCAAGAAGATTGGAAACAGGTTGTTATTGATGGAAAAAAAATGACTAGAGAAACAGACACACTTGATACATTTGTTTGTTCCTCTTGGTATTTTTTAAGATTTTGTTCGCCAAAGGAAAACAATTATGGTTTCAAACAAGAGGATATAGATTATTGGATGCCTGTCGATCAATATATCGGAGGTGTAGAACATGCTATTTTACACTTACTTTACTCAAGATTTTTTATGAGGGCAATTTCATATAACAATAAAATTTTTAATTTAGAAGAACCATTTAGTGGTCTCTTTACACAAGGTATGGTTTGTCACGAAACATATAAGGATCCTAATAACAACTGGGTAAGTCCCGAAGAGATAGAAATAATTGACGGCAAAAAATACTTAAAAGAAGACAAATCAAAAGTAATAACCGTAGGCCCTTCAGAATCTATGTCTAAATCTAAAAAAAATACAATTGATCCAGAAAAAATTATTTTAAATTACGGAGCAGATGCAGCAAGATTATTTATTTTATCTGATAGCCCACCAGAAAAAGATGTGCAGTGGTCTGAGGAAGGAATTGCCTCTTCTTTTAAATTTTTACAAAAATTGTGGAATTTAAACTCAAAAATTCTACTGGAAATTAAAAAAGATCACAAAAATAATTATGATGAAGAAATTACAAAATTCACAAATAATTTAATAAAGAAAGTAACTAATAATTTAGATAATTTTAGTTACAATAAAATTATAGCTAATCTGCATGAA
>CACEEO010000026.1 GCA_902558585.1 uncultured Pelagibacteraceae bacterium
CTTCCACATCATCGTAACCAATTCTTGTTTTTATAGTTACTGGTAGTTTTGTGACTGATTGCATTTTACTTAAACAATCTGCCACTAAATTTGGCTCTTTCATTAAACAAGCACCAAATCTATTTTTTTCAACTTTTTTACTAGGACATCCTAAGTTAAGATTGATTTCATCATAACCAAAATCTTCACCTATTTTAGTGGCTTGAGCTAAAAGTTTTGGAGAAGATCCTCCTAATTGAAGTGCTACAGGTTTCTCATTAATATTAAACTCTAATAACTTTTTTTTATCTCCTCTATTTATGGCTTCATCGACTACCATCTCAGTATAAAGAAGAGTATTTTTGGATATTAATCTAAGAAAAAATCGCTCATGACGATCTGTGCAATCCATCATAGGAGCAACTGATACTTTCCTATTCATGGTTTAACTTTATATTATTTTTTTATGAGTTTGAAGCTTCTGTGTCGTCTGAAGTTACGTCTGCTTCTTGATTTTCTGATTCTGATACTTCATCTAAAGAAACCTCTCCTTGTTCATTCATGGTTTCTTCACCTACTGAATTATCAACTTCTGGAGTGGCTGTTTCAGATAGCTCGGCTAAATCTTCTTTTGTTACTTGAATTTTTTCTGGAGTTTTTCTTGCTCTTTTAGATGGTAAAATTGGGGTACCACTTTTAGAAATTTCACCTTTATATAGATTTTCAAAATCATCACCTATTTCTTCATCATCCTCAGCAGTATCGTCAACTTGCTCAACATGTTTTCTAAGTTTATAAACGGCGCTATCAGTTAAATCCGAAACTTTAATTTTTTCTTCGGCAATTTCTCTTAATGAAATAACCGTATTTTTATCGTTATCTCTATCAATTGTTGGTTCTATTCCTGCATTAAGTTGAGTAGCTCTTTCTTTAGCAACAAGTACTAATTCGTAAGGGCTCTCTACTTTATCTATGCAGTCTTCTACAGTAACTCTAGCCATGCGGAGTACTTACACAGTGAGTCTTTAAAAATCAAGGGCTATTTTTATAAATAATGAGGATTTAACTTATTTCTAACCAAATAAAGAAGAATAATTGAGCCAAAGATATAAGTTCCTGAAACAACGGCTATTTGCTCAATTGTTAGTCCGTAATCAATAAGAATACCAAATAAAGCTGTACCAAATGCAGTTGAAAAAACCATTAAAGCAGATGTTAATGCCTTAATTGATCCTATAAATTTAACACCATATATCTCAGCCCAGGTCGATGAACCCAGCACGTTGTTAAACCCATTAGTGATACCCAGCAAACCAAAAAAAACAAAAGATGATATCGATGAATAAAAATAAATAAGAGTTATAATCGCAATTAAGAGTGGAAAATTCATAAAAATTAATAATTTTCTACTTGAAAATTTATCAATTAAAAATCCTGATATAAAAAGAGTAATTACAGATAGAATTGAATAAGCCATAAATGATTGTGCGATAACATAAGGTCCCCAATTTTTAGAGGAAGATATAAAAGACTGATAAACAAAAGATCCGGTTGCAATCCATGGCATGGCTAACATGGACATGCATATTATATAAAATCTATAATCTTTTAAAACTTCTATCCTTCTCCATTGTTTGATTGCTTTATTTCTTTCTTCAATTTTTGAATCTTCTCGTGTATCAAGCTTAACATCCTTCACTAAAATAAAAGTTGCAACAGGTAGAACAAGTATAACAAAAATAGAAATTGATAACCATATATCTCTCCATTCAATAAAAGTTAATAAAAAAACAATTAAAACTGGCATTATAAATTCAGCTAATGACAAACCTAACCAACCTGTACTTAAAGCTCTTCCTCTATTTTTTTCAAAAAAACGAGATATGGTTGTTGTTGCTGTGTGACTTGATAATCCTTGTCCAGCTAAACGCATTAAAAAAATTCCTATAAATAAAAAAATAACTGATGAAATTTTTGAAAATATAAAACAGGAAGCTGATAAAAAAATTATTACATAAGATGCAAATTTTAATATGTTTACATCATCAATTTTTTTTCCAATCCAAACTAAAAGAATGCTACTTAATAAAGTCGCTGAGGCATAAATTGAGCCAAATTGTCCATGTGTAATTGACAAGGCGTCTCTAATACTAGAATTAAATAGGCCAAGAAAAAAACTCTGTCCAAAACTTGAAAAAAATGTAAAAATAAATCCAAATACAATTACTTTTAAACTTAAACTTTTAAACATAGAAAAAAAATATGACTTGTAATGTTGCTTTCATAGGTCTTGGGGTTATGGGCTACCCAATGGCTGGATATATATCAAAAGCCGGGCACAATGTAACTGTTTTTAATAGAACTAAATCTAAAGCTGAAAAATGGATTGGTGAATATAAAGGTAAAATGGCAAATACACCTGCGGAGGCTGCAGATGGTGCTGATTTCATTTTTACATGTGTAGGTAATGATGATGATTTAAGAGAAGTAGCAACTGGAGAAAATGGATTATTTAACACAGCAAAAGCTGGGTCTATTTTTATTGATAACTCAACTGTATCTGCAGAAGTATCAAGAGAATTAAATAAAAAAGCAAATGATAAAGGGTTTAGTTTTTTAGACGCCCCTATTTCAGGAGGACAAGCTGGTGCTGAGGGTGGAATACTAACAGTAATGGTTGGTGGTGATGAAGAAGTGTTTAAAAAGGCTGAGCCTGTAATTGATTGTTATAGTAAAAAGATAAAATTAATTGGTCCTTGTGGAAGTGGTCAGTTAACAAAGATGATGAACCAAATGTGTATTGCTGGAACAGTCCAAGGTTTATCTGAAGCAATCAATTTTGGAATAAACGCCGGTTTAGATATGGATAAAGTTATGGAAACAATATCCAAAGGTGCAGCACAATCTTGGCAAATGGAAAATAGATACCGAACTATGACAGATGATAAGTTTGATTATGGTTTTGCTATTGATTGGATGAGAAAAGATCTAAAAATTGCAATCGAGGAAGCAAAAAAAAATGGTTCACCTGTTCCTATAACAGAAATTATTGATGGTTATTATGCCGAGGTTCAAGAAATGGGTGGAAATCGTTGGGATAGCTCAGGTTTGATTGCTAGATTAAAAAAGAAAAAATAATTTGTGACGGATACAGTTCCTTATTACGAGGACTTTACAGAGATCAAAAAGAAAATTTGGTCAATGCTCGATAACGCTGTCAAAGACAGAGGTTCTCCTTTTCGAATACCAGTGTTTATTTGTGGTAATCAATCAGACTTTGATGGAAGAATTGTAGTTCTAAGAAAATCTGATCAATCAAACAATCTTGTCCAATACCATAGTGATATCAGGTCAGATAAAATTGAAAAATTGAAAGCGAATAAAAACGCTGCAATGTTGTTTTATGATAAAGATGAAAAAATACAGGTAAGATTAAAAGTTGAATGTATAGTTAATCACAACAATGATGTAACAAAAGAATCTTGGTCTAAAACCCAACATATTAGTAGAAAATGTTATTTAGTAGATAATGGTCCTGGAACTAAGTCCGATATACCAACCTCTGGACTAAAACCAGAATTAGATGATTTTGATTACACTAAAGAACAAAGTGAGGAAGGTTACAAAAACTTTACTGTCATTCAGTGTAAGATTAAATCTATAGAATGGCTTTATTTAGCAGCCAAAGGCCATCGAAGAGCAAAGTTTAATTTAGAGAATAAAAAAGATACCTGGTTAGTTCCATAGATGGTTACAGGATACATATTTACAGCATTTCTTATAATTTTAGGATTGGCTGTAATGAGATTTGGGAGCATTCATTTTAAAAAATTTAAAGAGGGTAAAACCAAAATTAAATCTAAGTTAAATGGACAATTGTCTTTTTTAATTTTATTTATAGTAATAATAGGATTGATAATTTATTCAGTGAACGATCTATTATTTAAGTAAATAAATTATTATTTCAAATACCTTTAATAATTATATTTGTACCTTCGGAATTATCTAATCTTATTTGTTTTATTGGTTTGTATTCTTCAGAATTGTACCATTCTAATGCTTTTTCATAAGAAGGGAATTTAAGAATAATGATTCTAGGAAAATTTGTTTCGCCATCAAAAATTTGAAATTCACCAGCTCTTACTAAAAATTCTCCACCAAATTTTTTTACGAGTGGCGTAACCTTTTCTATGTATACTTTGTAATTTTCAAGATTAGTTACTTTTAATTGAGCTATTACGTAGCCTGCTGGCATATATCTCCTTTAAAAAATTGATTTCGAATATTTTTTCCAATTATCTTGATAATGTTTGGTGTTTTCAAACACTGCTTTTTTTTCTTCCTCTGAAACTTCTCTAATAACTTTACCTGGAGAACCAACAACTAATGAATTATCTGGTATGACTTTATTTTCAGTTATTAAAGCTTTTGCACCAATGATACAATTTTTACCGATATTAGCTTTGTTTAAAATGACAGCTCCAATTCCAATTAAACTGTTATCTCCAATGGTACATCCATGAAGCATAACTAAATGACCAACAGTAACATTTTTTCCTACTTTTAGTGGGCAACCTGGATCTGTATGTAATACGCTACCATCTTGTACATTGGACCCTTCGCCAATATGAATATTTTCAATATCTCCTCTAAGAACTGCATTAAACCAAATACTTGTATTTTTTTCTAAAGTAACATCCCCTATTATGGTTGCATTCGGAGCTACCCAATTTTCGCCAGAGTTTTTTGGTTTTTTATCTTTTAAATCATAAAACATAATCTATATATTTTACATTATGCCCATTCAAACTCCAATATGTGATTTTGGTCAAAAAGCTATTCCATTTGAATTAAAATCTACTGATAATAAAATTCTATCCTTAAATGATATCAAAGGTGAAAATGGGACTTTGATAATGTTCATTTGCAATCATTGCCCATATGTAAAAGCTATTACAAAAGAATTAGTTGAAGATTGTAGTGAATTAAAAAAAATTGGTATCAACTCAGTTGCTATCTGCTCAAATGACTTTGTTAATTATCCGGACGACTCGTTTGATAACATGATTAAGTTTTCAAATGAAAATCATTTCAATTTTCCTTACTTGCATGATGAAACTCAAGAGATTGCTAAAGCATATGATGCTGTATGTACTCCTGATTTCTTTGGCTACAATAAAAATCTAGAACTTCAATACAGAGGACGATTAAGAGAACTTAAAAAGTTTATTCCAGTTAAAGACGGAGAAAGTGATCTGCTAACAGCTATGAGACAAATAGCTGAAACTGGAAAAGGTCCTGAAGATCAAATACCCAGTGCGGGCTGTGGCATTAAATGGAAGTATGATTAATGTATCTAATTGTAACTAGATCATTTCCACCTGAGCTTGGTGGTATGCAAAATCTAATGTGGGGTCTTTCAAGAGAACTGTCTAAAAACTTTATGATAAAAGTTTTTGCAGATCATATAGAAGATCACAAAGATTTTGATGAGCAAGCCTCTTTTTCGATCGAAAGAGTTGGGGGAATTAAATTACTTAGAAAATATAGAAAAGCACAATTAATTAATGAATATATCAAAGAAAATAAAATTGATGGTGTTATTGCTGATCATTGGAAAAGTTTAGAACTTATTAAAACTTCTAAAAAAAAATACTGTTTAATTCATAGTAAAGAAATCAACCATCCCAAAGGTTCTAGTCAAAATAAAAGAGTAGTTAGTGTTTTAAATAATGTTGAAAAAGTTATAGCAAATTCTCAGTTTACAAAAAATCTAGCAATAGAACTTGGTGTAAATGAAAATAAAGTAATTGTCATAAATCCAGGCGTGGATCCTGCTGAAGAATTAAATAAAAAAACTTTAGATAAAGTTGAAAGTATACTTAAAGTTAAAAATCCAAGACTTATTACAGTTTCAAGATTTGATAAGCGTAAAAATCATGAAAAAATAGTTATGGCTTTGAGAAATTTGAAACAAATATATCCTGACATTGTTTATATTTGTGTTGGATATGGAGAAGAAGAAGAAAATATTAAAAAGCTAGTAAAAGAGCTAGAACTTGAAGCACAAGTTATGTTTTTTAAAGATATTAGTAGTGATTTAAAAAATGCTTTAGTTTCAAAATCAAATATCTTTGTAATGCCATCCATAATCCATAAAAAATCAGTTGAAGGTTTTGGTATTGCATATGTTGAAGCTGCACAATACGGTATTCCATCAATAGGTGGTAAAGATGGTGGAGCTGCAGATGCAATTGATCATGAAAAAACTGGTTTAATATGTGATGGAAATAGTCTCGATGATATTTATTCTTCAATTAATTCTATGTTGGAAAATAAAAAATATTTAGAGCTTGGAAAAAATGCAAAAGAATTTGTGAATAAATTTCAATGGTCAAAAATAATTGAAGAATACAAAAAGATACTAAATTGATTTCAAATAATAAATTAGCAATTGTTTTAATTATAATCTCAGTTTTTTGCGGAACATTGATGTTAACTTTTTTAAAATTAGCACAAGAGGAAGTTAATGTTTATGTTGCAGGTTTTTTTAGATTTTTATTTGGTTTCCTAATTATTTTCCCCTATATGCTAAAATCTAAATTTATAGTTTTTAAAACAAACCATCATAAAAAACATTTTTTAAGAGCAGTTTTAAACTTACCTTCAATGTTATTATATTTCTCAGCCTTGGTAATGATGCCAATTGAAAAAGCTACAGCAATATCTTTTGTTGTTCCTTTCATAGTAACTATTTTGGCTGTTTTGTTTCTTGGGGAAAAAATTTACATATACAGGAGTTTTGCACTTGTTTTAGGATTTGTTGGAATGTTAATAATTTTAAGACCAGGAATAATTGAAATCTCTACTGGGGTTTATATGGCACTTGCCTCATCTTTTATGTGGTCAATAGTGATTATAATTACAAAAACTATAGCAAAAGACGATAGTTCAATTACGATTTTATCTTATGGATATACGTATATGACAATTTTTAGTTTCATTATTGCATTGTTTTATTGGCAAACACCTAGCTCACTAACTTTGATTTATTTATTTTTTGCAGGTCTATCTGGGACATTGTTACATCTTTGTATTAATCATGCTTACAAACTAGTAGATGTGAGCATGACACAACCATATTCTTTTCTAAGTTTAGTCTTCGCTTCTTTAGTTGGCTATTATGTTTTTAGTGAAACACCTGATCTCTTCACTTGGATTGGTGCTAGTGTTATATTTTTAGGGGTTTTCATTATGTCTTATCGTGAAATGAAACTTGATAAAGAAATTATTAGAAAACGAATAGATATTAAATCTTAAATTTTCTTCTTAAAAGTTTTGTAAATATGCCAAACTACAATTAAAATTGTAGTTGCTAGGATGCATGCAGTTAATGTTCTGTCCCACAGAAATTCCCACGAACCATTACTTAATAATAAAGATCGTCTCAAGTTTTCTTCCATCAATCCACCGAGCACAAAAGCTAATATCAAAGGTGGCATCGGGAAATCATATAATCTTAAAAAAGTTGCTACTACAGCAATTCCAATCATTAAATAAATATCAAAATTATTAAATGACATTACGTAAATCCCAGTAACAGAGAAAAATAAAATAAGAGGAATTAAATAATTTTTAGGAACAGCAAGAATTCTAGCTATGTAAGGAATAAGTGGTAAGTTCAATATCAGCAAAATTACCATTCCAATATACATAGACATAATTATTGACCAAAAAATCTCTGGATTAGTCATATAGAGTCTAGGACCAGGCTGAACACCAAAACCTAAAAGAGCTCCTAGCATTACAGCTGTAGTTCCACTTCCAGGAATTCCTAAAGTTAGCATTGGAACAAAAGAACCTGAGCAAGCAGCATTATTTGCAGTTTCTGGTGCTGACAAACCATTTACACTTCCTTTACCAAATTTTTCTTTCTCCTCATCGCTAACCACATTTCGTTCCATTCCGTAAGCTAAAAAGGAAGCAATTGTTGCACCAGCTCCAGGTAAAACACCAATTAAAAAACCAATCACTGATGATCTTGGAATTGTTTTGTACATTTTAGTTCGCTCTTCTTTATTAATTTTAATTGACCCTAATTCAGTTAAAGAAACTTGTTTAGCAGCACTGGTTGGATCATTTCTTTTTAAAATAATTGTTAAGGCTTCGCTCATTGCAAATGTTGCCATAACAACAAGTACGAAGCTAATACCGTCAGTTAAGTTCATATTATCAAAAGTAAATCTTGTAATATCAGACAAACTATCTTGACCAACTGATGCTAGCATCAAACCAAGTACCACCATCATCATTGCTTTTAAAAATTGACCTTTAGATGAAAAAGCAGCAATCGCTGTTAAACCTAAAATCATTAAAGCAAAGTAATCTGGTGATCTAAAAGATAAACTTACTTTTGATAAACTTGGAGCCATAAATAATAAATAAATTGCAGATAATGTTCCACCTGCAAACGAACTCCATGCTGCAATCGCTAAAGCCTTACCTGCTTTACCTTGCTGTGCCATTGGATAACCATCAAATGAAGTTGCAACTGTCCCTGGAACTCCTGGCGCATTTAATAATATCGAAGAAGTTGACCCTCCAAATACTGCTCCATAATAAACACCTGCCATTAAAATTAATCCAGTTGCAGGATCAAAACCGTATGTAATAGGTATCATTAAAGCAATTGCGGTCATTGGACCTAGACCAGGAAGCATTCCAATGATTGTTCCAAAAAAACAACCAACCATAACCATTAGTATGTTCTGAAAAGTAAGTGCTGTTGTTAATCCAATTAATATTCCTTCAATCATCCCATAACTCCTATTGATTGTAAGAATGGATCCCTCAAGTATATATCAAGGATACCATGTAAGAGGTACATAAAGGCAGCAACAAATGGAAAAGATAATAAAAACATTAGAATCCACCTTCGTTCTCCTAAAAAATAATATGAAGCAAATAAAAATAATGAAGTGGTTAAAAAATAACCAATTTTTAAAATTGTAGCTCCATAAATAATTGCAATTAGTATAAGTATACCTGTTTTTTTATACTCTAAGCTTTTATGTTCTACTTTAATTGTATTTGGATCTGGTAAAATAAGTTTTAATCCAGAAAA
>CACEEO010000027.1 GCA_902558585.1 uncultured Pelagibacteraceae bacterium
TAAAGAAAATTACGATTATAATGATAAAAATTTTCAAAAAGTATTTGAGAAAATAAATTTTTTATACCCAGATAAAAAAATATTTGTAGTTTATTTACCTGAAACTAGTTGTTTTGAGTTTAGATCTGAAGAATGTGATAAACGATTTTTGCATCTAAAAAATACATCTTCAAAAATAAATTTTATAAATTTTTATGAATTTATTAAAAATGAAATTGAGAATTACAAAATAATGTATGCTCTAGGTCAAAAAAATTCTCACTTTTCTGAATACGGGTATACTAGATTAATAAAATTCATTGATTATGAACTAAGTAAAGTAAATTAAATTTTAAATTTTCTTTTTAAATGTCTTAACTTTCCTTCAGTACTATCATAGTCAATGTAACAACCCTGTAAAAATCTCTTACCTTCCTTTGTCTCATAAGCAGTTCTTCCATGGAGCAATCTATGGTTATCCATCATCAACAAGTCTTTTGGCTCAAGTTTAAATTCAATTCTATATTTATCTGAATTATACATTTCAGATATTTTTTTCCTTGCTTGATAATAAAGATGTAATTTTTCTTTTTCTAAAATGGGAACATAGTCTAATCTGGGACTAAATCTTACTTGCTTGAAACTTTTATCATCATTAAGTTCAATTAAAGGAGAAATTGTTTCTAAAATAACTTCTTTATCAACAAATCTAAATCTTACTTTTACTTCTGTTAATATTTTGTAAAATTCTGGGTATTCATTTTTTAAATCTTCAGTAACTGTATAACCATCTACTAATGTTGACAATCCACCAGAAACCTTACTTTCAATACAATGTAAAAGCTGAATACATGGAACAGGATTTCTATAAGGATTGTCAGTATGAGGCGCCAAAGCTAAGGATGTATAAGCAAGATCGTTTGGATCTGGTTTAGATTTTACGTCAAAATATTCTCCAAAATTTGTTCTTCGAATACTGCCTATAGAATTTGCAAATTCAACGATATAATTTTTAGATATTGGAATATTTTTTACTATTACAAAACCATATTTGTAAAACGAAACAAGCAGATCATGCATTTCTTTACTTTCATAAAAATTTTCTTGGTATTCAAAATTTTTTATATTTTTTAAAGAGGAATCCCATTTAGTTTTTTTTATAGATTTTATTACAATATCTTCTTTAGAAAATTCAGAAGTAATTTTATCAATTTCTAGTTTTGAATTAACACCATCATTAAAATCTATTTCTAAATATTTTTCATTAAGATTTACATTATTTATAGAAACATCGTTACTTAAGAAGGTAGGATCGAAAAGTCTTTGCTGAGTACCTTTGTCTAAATATTCTTCACCATTAACTCTTTCTCGTAACCAAAATGGATGAATTTCTTTTTTTTCAGACCCATTATTAAAATAAACCTTGTTTTCAATTAGCTCAATTTTCATACTTGTAAGCCAAGGATTATTTAAAATTTAACTTTAATCAACATAAATTAAATAGTAAGAGTTCATTGTGAAAAAATTTGATACAAAAAAATATCCAATATATGCAAGCTTTTTAAATAAACTTGCTAAAGATCTAACCAAGTTTTATTACGCCAAGCTAGATAAGCCATTCAAGATAACCAATAAGATGAAAGGTAAAGGTTATGACCCAGTAACAACATCAGATAAAGCCTTTGAGAAATTTATAAGATCTAAGATTACAAAAAAATTCCCAAATCACCAAATTATAGGTGAGGAATATGGTCATAAAAATACTAAGAGTGAGTTTTCATGGGTGATTGATCCAATTGATGGAACTAGATCATACGTTGTAGGTAATCCTAGTTGGAGCAATCTCATTTCATTAAATTACAATGGAGAACCAATTTTAGGATTAGCAAATTTTCCTAAAATGAAAAAATATTATTTAAATATAAACAAAAATTCTGCATATGTTTTTGAAAATAATAAAAAAAGAAAACTTAAAGTTAATTCAAAATTAAATTTTACGAATGCAAAATTAGCTGCTGCTTTTCATAATCAATTAACTTTAAAGCAACAATCAAAAATTCAAAAATTTATTAAAAGAATGCAATTTCCATGTTTTGATGCATTGACTTATTGTCAATTAGCAGAAGGAAGGCTTGAAATGGTTGCACAATGTGCAAATAAGATTTGGGATATTCACCCGATTATGCCAATCGTGAGAGCAAGTGGAGCAATAGTATCTACTTGGGGCAACAAAAACCCTGTTGTTGGAGGAAATATTATTGTTTCAAATAATAAAGCTAATCATAAAAAGATTTTAAAATTATTAAAACCATTAGCTGAATGATACCAGAAAGAGCACAAGCAATTCTAGATTTTTGGTTTAAAGAAACCCCTTCTGAAATGCGGTTCAAAAAAGATGAAAAATTTGATCAAAAAATAAAAGATAATTTTTTAAAAGACTATGAATTAGCTTTTCAAAATGAATATGATGATTGGCAGGATAACCCTATGAGTTGTTTAGCGCTAGTTATTTTATTTGATCAATTTTCAAGAAATATGTTTAGAAATGATAAAAAAGCTTTTGTACAAGATCAAAAAACTAGGTTGATTGTAAATGATGCAGTTTATTCAGGTTATTTAGAAGCTATGAATGTAAATCAAAGATTTTTTATGTTATTGCCTTTAATTCATAGTGAGGAAATCAGTGATCATGAAATGGCTTATTACTTGTTAAATAAATATTTAAGAGAGCATGAAGGTTACAACGAAATAAAAAAATTTTGGCAAGATCATACAAAAGTAGTCAGACAATTTCATAGATATCCTCATAGAAATGAAATTTTAGGTAGAGAGTCTACAGAGGAAGAAATAGAATTTTTAAAAGGCCCAAATTCATCTTGGTGAAATGAATTTAGAATTTATTTTTAAAGTTATAGATAAAGAAGAATGGCAAAAAGCCAAACAATCAGGGACTTATGGCGGATCAGAAAAGGATCTCAAAGATGGATATATTCATTTTTCAGAAGAGGATCAGGTAAAGGAAACTTTAAATAAACATTATCCTAAAAAAGAAAATCTAGTTTTGTTAAGAGTAAATGCTTTTAAGCTTGAACATTTATTGTGGGAGCAGGCATCTAATGGAGATATGTATCCTCATTTATACTCACCTTTAGATACTAGCACTGTTGCGGACGAATATGAGTTACAATTAAATAAAGACGGAAGCCATGAGCTTCCAGAAATTTTAAAAAAGTATCAGTTTAGTCGACCAAGGTAATTAACCATTACTACGCCAATTATAATTAAAATAATTCCAATAGTCCCATAAATATTAGGCACTTGGTTGAATTTTAAAATAGCGAAAAGGACAACACCCGTAACTGTCAAACCACTGTAAGTAGAGTAGGCAAATCCAACTGGAAGAGCTGACATAGCCTTTGCAATTGAAAACATTGTGATACACATAAACAAAATGCATAAAACAGATGGCGTTAATTTAGTAAATCCCTCAGAAATTTTAGCAAAACTATTCGAAGCAATACCAAAAATAATTCCATTAGCCAAAAACAAATATCCAAACAAAGGTTTCATGATTATTCTTTTGATGCAATTTTATTAACCAAAGGTCTCATTATTGGAGCCATTGTAAAGGCAGCAATTAATGCAACTGGAAATGCAAACATCCAAGAGTAAAACCATCTACTTATAAAGCCATCTGTAACTCCAGTGTTTACAGCAACAACAACACCACTCATAATTACACTCATGCCAAAGGACATAAAAATCATGAATAAAGGTTGAGCGTATTTTTTTGAAATCATAATTAATTATTACCTAACAGGTTAACCATCAAAACACCAACAATAATAAAAGCTAAACCAATTAATGAATATAAATTGGGTACTTGATTAAATCTAATTATACCCACAACAACAGTTGCTATAATTGTTAAGCCTGCAAAGGAAGCATAAGTAATTCCCATGGGAATATTTTTCATTACTACAGATAGAGCATACATACACAACACAATAGTTATTGCGGTGATTATACTTGGAATTAGAAGGGTAAAGCCTTCAGCACTCTTTGCAAAACTATTTGAGGTAACTCCCAAGAAAACAGCTATACCTAGAAATAAATAAGATGTGGCAAGACTCATTTAATAATCTTAAATGAAATCTCGCCAAATATATATAATTATTTTGGCATTGGAGTAGCGCCAGTTTCTAAACTTATAATTTTTCCATTATTGTATTTATAAACTGCCATTACAGCCTCTACATTTCCATCATCAAAAGTAACAAATGAATGATGAATACCAACTTCATCATTTTCATAAACAACTCTAACTTTATCTTGATTGATGTCGCCACTCATTGCCCATTTGATAACATCACCTTTGCCTAAAACATTTCCTGATTTATGCATTGTGAATTTAAAATCATCATGTAACAACTCATTCATCACTGCTTCATCTTTATTTTTTATTGCAGCACTATATTTTTCTAATATAGACATATTATCCCTTTCTATTTACTCACCTGGTTTTTTAAATTTTTTTCCAGCATCTGCAGCTTTATTAAAAGTTTTATTGTAATCAAAAACTTCATGGATCATAATGTCTTCCATTAAACCTGCATTCATAATTGCAACTTTCATCCCAAGCACACTTTCATAATCCCCCTCAATAACATTGATTACGTCAAATCTTCCTCGAACCCATTCATAACTATGAAATTTAACTCCTACAGTTTCGCAAATAGTCTTAATTGCTGCACCTCTATCTGCATTAGGATCACTTTGCATTCTTTTGGCAAGATCACGACTGATTTTACCTATAATATAAAATTTAGACATTATTCGCCCCACATTCCATGAAACTCATATACTACTGCTGGCTTATCTCCTACAACCCATCCATCATGTCCAGGTTGGATTGAATATGCATCTCCAGCTTTATAAGTTAGTTCAGTTCCATCATTATGTTTTGCACAAACAGCTCCAGAAATTATAATTCCTATATGCGTTGCTTGGCAGCTATCACCACCAACTGTTGGCTTTATATCTTTTGACCATTGCCAACCAGGTTGCAAAGTAAGCTTCATCAATCTTTGGTTTCCAACTTTAACAGCTTCAATTTTAGCATTATTAAAATTATCATTTACTTCATCTGCTTTATCAAAACTTTTAACCTCTATTCCAGCCATTTTATCTCCTTGTTACCTTTAATTTGATTACTAAGTTTAGCAGAGATTAGTCAGTATGTGTACCTAAGTCTTCTACTATACTTTAGCTAACTCATAAATTTCATAACCAGTCATTACTTCATCAAATACAGGTTTTGAAACTGGATTTGATCCATCCATAAATGAATGAAGTGCTGCCATGTCATGAACTACAATTTTAAACATTACAGTTGATTTATCTGGTGAAACACTTGCAATCGTTTTAGTAACATCTGCAACTTTTTTTCTTTCTGTCATACCTTCATCTGACTGCATGAAACCCATAAATTTTTCAAAGGCTCCTTCTTTTAGTTTTCCTACTACTAGTATATCTTTCATTTTTTCCTCCTTTTTTTTGTTAATATAGTGTTTGTACTACTTTTTTAACTCTTTCTTCTCCATTAGGTACGGTTGAATTTACAAAATTATGACAGTCATTTGTTTTACCTTCGTCATATTTAGAGCCATAGAATTTATCTACAGCTTTGTTTACGCCTTCATCCCATTCCTTTTCAGGAATTCCTACTTCTAAAGCATAAGCTTTTAAAACTTTTACTGATGCCATAGATTTTTCTTTCATACTATATTCAAATGTTTCACCTGATGGTAAAAAGTAGTTAGCCATATAGATCCCGCTACATTCCCAGGCTTTTTCTTTATCGCTTTTACTCATATCTGCGTATGCAGATGTTAGAAACAAAACACTGAATAAAGTTATTGTTATTTTTTTCATATTATTTTCCTATTTTTTTAATTTATAAGTGCCCCTATAATAATTCGTTGCATGAATTTTACCTTCCTGAGCAGACTTAATTTGTGTGTAACCTGTAGTTCCACTGCATTCGATACCTTCATATCTGCCTGTACCACTGATACATTTAAAAGTACCTTCCATTGAGTAACCTAATTTTATTTCATAATAAATTATTGCTGTGTCACCATTTATAAACATTACTTTGCAATGACCCATTTCAAAACCTTTACCTGGAATTGTTCCTGCACCTATACAATGATGTGATGAATTATCACCAAACGAAGTACCTTCAATTGCATTAAATCCACTTTGACCTTCGTATGTAAAAGTCATGACGTTTCCTTTTTCATCCACAATAGCTTTAGCATCGCCAACAAAAAAACCAGCAAGACTAATTTTTCCACTATGACCATCTGCAAATGATATTGAAGACATTGACATTAATGTAAAAATTAATGCTAGTATTATTTTCCTCATAATATTCCTTTCCGAATAGTTGAACCGTAACTTAATACTGTTACATTTTTATTGTGGAGTCTCTTGTGTTTATATCGCGCGACAGATATGCAGTTTTAGCCTGTAAAAATCGTTGAATTAATTGTTTTATTTAATTTTAATTTTTGATAACGTTTTAATATGATTGAAAAATTTAATGGATTTTTTTATTTAATTGTATTTTTAGTACATTTTATAATTTTTGCTGTTTATGCATATCAAACAGTTTTTGCTACAAAAACTTTTCTAGATAAGTTTGGAATTGACGATACTGGTGCTGGAATGACAAGATTTTTCGGATCATTATTTATTGGAGCCGTAGCCATGGCGATTTGGGTTGGCTTTATTAGACCTGACGGACTTCAAGGAACATGGGCTTTTTTTAATTTAGTATTTTTACAAAACCTGTCAGCTTTTTGTGTGGGAATTTATACAATTAAAATAAATAAATTAGGTCATACTCCACAAACATCTAATGAAGGAATTATTGCACCAGGTATTTTAACTTTGTTAAGTGCAATACTTTGTTACGGATTAGCTGATAAAATTTATATCTAAAACCAATTAGGTACTGGTAGACCTTTTTCTTCTAAGAATTTTTTATTAAACATTTTAGTTGCGTATTTATCACTTCTATCACAAAGAATTGTTACGATAGTTTTACCAGGCCCTAATTCTTTACCCATTCTTATTGCTCCAGCGATATTGATACCACAACTAGTACCTAAGCTCAGGCCTTCATTTTGAATTAAATCATAAAGTATAGGTAATGCCTCATGATCATCTATTGAATATGCATCATCAATCTTAGCTTCACCAAAATTAGCTGTTACTCTACTTGAACCAATTCCTTCAGTAATTGATCCACCTTCTGATTTAAGTTCACCATTCTTTATATAATTATAAAGAGCCGATCCTTTTGGATCAGATAAGTAAATTTTTATATCTTTGTTTTTTTCTTTAAGAGCATTACTTACACCTGAAATTGTTCCTCCAGTTCCTGAAGAACATACAAAGCCGTCAACTTTACCATCAGTTTGATTCCAAATTTCTTGTCCTGTACCTTCGTAATGACCTTTAGCGTTTGCAGTATTATCAAACTGGTTAGCCCAAATTACACCGTTATTATTTGCCGGTCTTAAATCATCAGCAAGTCTGGCTGCTACTTTGACAAAGTTGTTATCATCTTTATAAGGCTTAGGTGGAACCAATCTTAGTTCAGCTCCAAGATTTCTAAGTAAATCTTTTTTCTCTTGAGTTTGGTTATCATTCATTACAATAATTGTTTTATAACCTAAAGAATTTCCTAAAAGTCCTAAACCAATTCCAGTATTACCTGCAGTTCCTTCGACAACAGTTCCACCCTTAGAAATTAATTTTTTTTCTTGAGCATCTTTAATTAATGCAAGAGCAGCTCTATCTTTAACTGATCCTCCTGGATTTAGAAATTCTGCTTTTCCGTAAATATTGCATCCAGTAATTTCAGATGCTGCTCTTAATTTAATTAGTGGGGTGTTTCCTATTCCTGAAATAAAATCGTTTTGAGTGTTATTCATTATCTGATTTTTTATCACTGTCAGGTGTAATACCATAACACTTCTTGCTGGTATTCCAACCATCACAGAATTTTCTGCAACGTCTTTAGTTATAACTGCATTAGCTCCAATTCTTGCACCTTTGCCAACAACTACTGGACCTAATACTTGTGCGCCTGATCCAATTACTACATTTTCTCTGATAGTGGGGTGTCTTTTCGTATTACGCTGATCATTTGAATTTATACTTGGAGCAATTCCACCTAATGTAACCATATGATAAATAGTTACATTATCACCGATCTCAGATGTTTCTCCAATCACTACCCCCATACCATGATCAATAAATAAATTTTTTCCAATATTTGCATTTGGGTGAATTTCAATACCTGTTAAGAATCTTGAAAATTGAGAAATGATTCTTGCAATTAAATGAAATTTTGCTGTACTAAAAAAATTTGCTATTCTGTGAAAGAATACTGCTTTTACACCAGGATAAGTTAAAATTAGACTTAGTTTTGATTTCGCAGCTGGGTCTCTATCAATTATTGATTGTAAAAAATCACTCATATTTCTTTGTAATTGTCCTGGTTGATTAAAAATTTTATATGCTCTATATAGTGATTAAATACGCAATTTAAAGAGGGTTGAAATGTATAAAAATACAAATTGTTTTCATTTAGCTATTCCTTGCGGAGATTTAGAGGTAGCAAAAAAATTTTACAGCGAAACATTAGGATGCAGATTAGATAATTCTGCTCAAGAATGGGCTGATGTTGATTTTTGGGGTAATGAACTCACACTTCATAAAAGTGAACACAAACTAGATAATGAAAGACATGATGTGGATATGGGAAATGTATCAGTTCCTCAT
>CACEEO010000028.1 GCA_902558585.1 uncultured Pelagibacteraceae bacterium
TTCTAAAAAATTCAAACCGAAGGTTGGTGGTTTTAATTTATGATATTTTTGATAAAAATTTTTCCACAATAATGTTCGTAAAGATACTGCTTCTGGCTTAATTAATTGATAAAGGAAAACATGATATCTCCCAAACTTTACTCCCAAGTCTCTAAGAATTTTTCTTTCATTTTGTTCTAAGTTTTTTAGGTATTCAGAAACTTGATCTCTTTTTAATACCCCATTATTTTCATAGAGTTGGTAAGCCAGTGCTTTAATTGATGAATTATTTTCTTTTATATTTTTTAAATCAATTAAACTTTTAAGCACATCATTTATTTTCGCGTGTATCCATTTGTTAATGTAATCGTTCAATTTTTGTTTAGTATTTTGTTCAATAATATCATCAACGATTAAATCAAAATTAGGATTTAAATAGTCATTACCTGTTGTTAATTTGGCAATTGGAAAATCATTCCAGTAAATTTTAAAGTCTTCATTCAAATTTATTAATCCTGTATCGATTATTGATTGAACACGTTTTTCTAATTCTGGACCAATAGTTTGTCTTGCAGCTTTTTTTAAAGATTTAATATCTGTTTCTAAAGCACCTTTTCTTAAATCTAGTTCTAATTTTAGTCCTTTTATCTTTCCAATAAATTGATCGTCAATTTTTACATCGTTGTTTTGTAAAATTTCGGTTTTAAATTCCATATCTTGTTTTAAACCTCTAGCGAGTACACTTGCTCTTTTGTCAATAAAAGTTTTAGTAAGTTCCTCATGCAATCTGTCTGAAAGTCTATCTTCTAAGTGTTTAGTTTTTTCTATCCAATAAATTTGATTTTCTACCCAATTATTTTTATTCGAAACATATGACCAAGTTCTGACATTTGCAATTCTATTTGACAAAGAATCTACATTTCCTTCTAATTTATCAAGCTTCATAAGCTGTAATCTCATATAGTCTTCAGAAATTAGTCCTTTTTTGCTGGTTAAAAATTTAAATACATTTCCAATAACCTCAAAATGATTTCCATAAGTTTTTTTTACAAAATCAGGTATTTGGCAACATTCCCATAAAAGCATTAAAGTTTTCTTATCAAATCCTATATTTAAAATTCTTTGATCTTTTAAAAAATATTTTAGCACTTTTTCGTCCTCACACTCATGAATTTTTCTTAGCCATTCCACTTGAGGTTTTTCTTCTAAACTTTTGATCAAACTATTTGGGTTGTTAAAATTAAGATTTGAATTTCTCCAAAACAAAGTTCTAATTTCCTCAAATTTATGATTTTCTAATAATTCTACCTCTTCAGGAGTTATTTCTTTGCAATCACCAGTAATACCAAAACTACCGTCATTAAGGTACCTGCCAGCTCTACCTGCTATTTGACCTATTTCAGATAGATTTAACCTTCTTAATTTTTTTCCATCAAATTTCTTAATATTTGAAAAATAAACAAAATCTAAATCCATATTTATTCCCATTCCAATTGCATCTGTTGCAACTAAAAAATCTACATCCCCAGATTGATATAATTCAACTTGAGCATTTCTTGTTTTTGGACTTAGTGATCCCATCACAATAGCGGCACCACCCTTTTGTCTTCTTATTAACTCAGCAATGGCATAAACCTCCTCTGCAGAAAATGCAATGATTGCTGTTTTTCTGTCAATTCTCGATATTTTTTTATGACCAGCGTAAGTAAGTTTAGATAGTCTTTCTCTATTTATAAATTCAATATCCCCATCTAATTTTGAAATAATATTTTTAATGGTACTTGAACCCATCAGCATTGTAAGTTTTTCTCCTCTCATATTTAAAAGTCTATCAGTAAAAATATGACCTCTTTCACGGTCAGCACACATTTGAATTTCATCCACACCAACAAACTCTAGATGTTTATCAATTGGCATAGATTCAACTGTACATAAAAAATATTTAGCATTAGATGGAATGATTTTTTCCTCACCAGTTATTAATGCAACTTTATCTAAACTTATTTTCTTGATTACTTTGTCATATACTTCTCTTGCGAGTAATCTAAGTGGAAATCCAATCATTCCACTCTCAAAAGAAAGCATAGTTTCAATAGCAAGATGGGTTTTACCTGTATTGGTCGGACCCAGAACAGCTGTAATTTTATTTTTAGTCATTTCTATCTTTTGTGCTTCTTTTTTTTTACCTACCAGATATTGTTGCTGCTAAAGAACAAAAATAGACTAAAACATGACCGAATCGGAGGGTAAAAAGTTCTCATTTTCTTTTTAAACTTAGTGAGATTATCATAAATAAGTTTAATCCTATAATAATAAAATAATTTAATGTTAAAAAAATTAGTTAAAAATTTAAAGCCATCTTCTACTCTTTTAATTAACGAAAATTCTAAAAAATTAGAAGATCAAGGTAAGAAAATTTTTAAATTTGGTTTTGGACAATCCCCATTTAAAGTACCTGAAGATGTAGTCGAAGAATTAAAAAATAATGCTTATCAAAATAAATATTTACCTATGCAGGGTCTTGAGGAATTAAGAGAATCTGTAGCAAAATACTCATCTAAAAAGAAAAATTATAATTATAAAGCGCACAATGTAATAATTGGACCGGGATCTAAAGAATTAATGTTTTTATTACATGTAATATTTGATGGTGAAATTATATTGCCAGCACCTAGTTGGGTTTCATATGCACCACAAGCTATTTTAGGGAGAAATAAAATTCAAATTCTTCAAACAGAAAGAGAGAACAACTGGTTTCCTTCTGGAGAACAAATTGAGAAAGTCATTTCAAAAGATAAAAATAAAAATTATTTATTATTTTTAAATTCACCGAATAATCCCTCTGGGCAGGTTTGTGACAAACTAGAAGAAATTTCAGAAATTGCCAAAAAGTATAATCTTATAATTTTATCAGATGAAATATATTCAGAATTAACATTTTCAAAAAATTTCAAATCTATCTCAAGCTATTGTCCTGAGAAAACTATTATTAGTACAGGACTTAGTAAATGGTGTGGGGCTGGGGGATGGAGACTTGGTTATTTTATAATTCCAGATGAACTGAATAACATAAAAAATATGATCAATGTATTAGCTAGTGAAACTTTCTCTGCCGTGAGCGCACCTATTCAGTATGCAGCTATTAAAGCTTACGAAAATGATCATTCAAATTATATTACAAAATCAATAAATATTTTAAATGCAGTTGGTAAATATGTTTTTTTAAATTTAAAATCAAATAAGGTATTGATTAATGAGCCTCAGGGGGGGTTTTATTTGATGCCAGAATTTTTAAACAATAAATTTAAAACTTCATCAGAAATGTGTAGCGATATATTAAATAGTACTGGAGTTGCTTTATTACCAGGTTCTGATTTTGGATTTAATCCAGATAAAATGTTAGCAAGGTTAAGTTTTACAGATTTTGATGGACAAGAGTTTATGAAAAATATTGATGAAACTAAAAAAATTGACGAAAATTTAATTAATAAGTTTGCACCAAAAGTGGTTGAAGGTGTTAATAAGCTTAAGAATTGGTCAGAAAACTTATAAAATCACTCTGTACACCTATGATTATTTTTTGTTAGAATAAACTTATAAAAATAACGACATATAAATAGAGGGGTAAATAATGAAAAAAATAATCACATCTCTATCAAGTGCTTTACTGATTTTATTCGCATCATTGTCTTTGATAACTGTTGCTAAATCAGCAGAGTTCTTTACGATAGGAACAGGCGGACCTACAGGAGTATATTTCCAAACAGGAAACGCTATATGTAAAATGCTTCATAAGTCAGCAATTAGTGCTGAACATGGTAGAAAAAAAGGTACAGCTAAAGCTTATAGATGTACTGCTCCATCAACTGGTGGATCTAACTACAACATTGGTCAGATAGCAGCTGGAGAATTCCAATTTGGCGTAGCACAATCAGACTGGCAGTATCATGCTGTTAATGGATCTAGTAAATGGGAAGGAAAACAATTTAGCAATTTAAGAGCAGTGTTTTCAGTTCATAATGAGCCTTTTCAAATTTGGGCTAGAAAAAAAGCAAAAATCAAAGATTTTGCTGGATTAAAAGGAAAAGTAGTTAACATCGGTAATCCTGGTTCAGGTCAAAGAGGAACTATGGAAGAACTGATGAAAGCAATGGGTGTTGATAATAGTTTCTTTAAATCAACAACTGAACTTACTTCTTCTGAACAAGTTAAAGCTCTATGTGATGGAAAAATAGATGCATTTGGTTATTCTGTTGGATTTCCAAATGGTGCCATGGAACAAGCAGCAACTTGTGCAGCTAAAGCGTCTCCAATAAATTTAACAGGTTCTGAAGTTCAAGGTTTAATTGATGGTGCGGATTATTATGCACAAGCAGTAATACCTAAAGGAACTTATACAGGTCAGAAAAAAGATGCTACAACTTTTGGGGTAAAAGCTACTGTTGTTACTTCTGCAGATGTTTCTGAGGAGCTTGTTTATTTAGTTACAAAAGCTGTAATGGAAAATTTTGATGATTTCAAAAAACAACATCCAGCATTTGGATTCTTGGAAAAGAAAAACATGATTAAAGATGGTTTATCTGCTCCATTACATCCAGGAGCAATAAAATACTATAAAGAAGCTGGGTTAATGTAATCCAATTTTTATTAATTAAAAAGGCCTGGTAATTTTTACCGGGCCTTTTTTTTAAGGTATGAATAATTTTAATGAGCGACTCAATCAGTAGTAAAATTAAAAATAAAATAAGCGAAGACTTATCACCAACTAGAAATATTACTGGTTATCATTTGAAAATTGTTTCAGCAATAGCGATTATTTGGTCATTATTTCAACTTTGGTACGCTTCACCATTTCCATTTATGTTAAATTTTGGAATGTTTAAGGGATTGCCAGCAAGGGCAATTCATTTAGGGTTTGCTTTAACTTTAGCCTTTTTAATTTACCCAATATCAAAAGGAAAGAAAATTTCGTTTTTTGATGTTTTGATCAGTTTTATGGGAGCGATATCGTGTCTTTATATTTATTTTTTTTATGATCAGTTGGTTGAAAGAGGAGGTGTTCTTTTAAATTTGAAGATATCAGAAACATTAAATTTTCCGTTAGAATTGATTTTGGGAGGATGTGGAATTTTAATTCTTTTAGAGGCTACCAGAAGAGCAATTGGTTTACCTTTGGTAATTATTGCTAGTTGTTTTTTATTGTTTTCATATTTTGGAAGGTATGCGCCTGAAATAATATCGCATGGTGGTTTATCTTTAAATAGGCTTGTAGGCTTCCAGTGGCTTGATCAAGAAGCAATTTTTGGAATTCCAATTGGGGTATCAGTAGATTTTATTTTCTTATTTGTTTTATTTGGTGCTTTGCTTGAAACTGCTGGTGGCGGAAAATATTTTTTAGATCTTGCTTTTGCAATGGTTGGAAAAATGCGAGGAGGACCTGCAAAGGCAGCAATATTAGGTTCAGGTATGACTGGATTAATTTCAGGATCTTCAATTGCAAACACAGTTACTACTGGAACATTTACAATTCCAATTATGAAAAAAACTGGTTTTTCAAAAGAAAAAGCTGGTGCTATTGAGGTTTCCTCATCAGTCAATGGTCAGATCATGCCACCTGTCATGGGCGCGGCCGCATTCGTAATGGCAAGTTTTATTGGCGTAACTTACTTTGAAATAGTTAAACATGCTTTCTTACCAGCAATTATTTCTTATATAGCATTATTTTATATTTCACATTTAGAAGCTTTAAAATTAAATCTTAAAGGAATGGAGGATGCAGATGTTCCTCATTTAAAAAAAACTTTTTTATCTGGGATACATTTTTTAATACCAATTTTTGTTTTAATTTATACTTTGGTTTATTTAAGATTTACCGCCTCTTATTCAATTTTTTATGCGACAATTACCTTAGTTTTAGTAAATTTAATAAATTTGTTAATAAAAAACGAATTAAAAAAAAATGCTCTTAAAGAATGGTTTAATCAAACAATAGTTGGTTTTGAAAAAGGTGCTCTCAATATGGTTGCTGTTGGTATAGCGATTGCAACTGCAGGAATTATTGTTGGTGCAGTTGGATCTACTGGTTTAAGTACTAATTTAATAATAGTTATAGAGTCTATAGCCAAGGATAATGTTACTATTTTATTGTTTTTAACAATCATTCTATGTTTGCTTTTAGGAATGGGTTTACCTACAACTGCAAATTATGTTGTAGTTGCTTCTTTAATGGCGACTGTTTTAGTAGATGTTGGAAATGCTTCAGGCTTTATTTTTCCGTTAATTGCAGTTCATTTATTTGTTTTTTATTTTGGTTTAATGGCTGATGTAACACCACCTGTCGGACTTGCCTCTTATGCAGCTGCAGGGATATCTGGTGGAGATCCTTTAAGAACAGGGATGCAAGCTTTTTGGTACAGTTTAAGAACAGGAATTTTACCAATTGTATTTTTATTTAACCATGAACTTTTACTTATTGGCATTGAAAACATTTGGCATGGGTTGATTGTAATTATTACTTCTTTAATTGGGATTTTAGTTTTTACTTCAGCTACTCAAGGCTGGTTTTTTAATAAACTTAAATGGTATGAAATAATTATTTTTTTAGTTATCTCTATTTCTTTGTTGTCACCTGATTTTGCTTTAAACAAATTTTATCCAAAATATAATTATGAAGATATTACTAAAATTAATTCAAAAAAATTAGACTCAACAAAAGAAATTCAAATTAAAATAACAAGGCCCAGTTTATATGGTGAAAGATACAAGTTATTTGTGATATCAAAAAATACTTTTGAGGATAAATTTACTTTAGAGGACTATGGAATTACATTATTGAAACAAAATGATAAAGTTGTTGTTGATAATTTAAAATGGAATGGACAAGCAAAAAGAAATGGTTTTGAAATGGGAGACTATATAAGTGAATTTAAAATTGAAAACTCAGATAGACCATCAAAAAATATTGTTTATCCTATAGCAATATTATTGTTAGTAGTATTTGGCTACTTTAACTTAAAAAGAAAACAGTAAAATTACCCACCAGGTCCTAAATTGGAAGGCTTTATTTTAATAATTTTCCATACTCCAGATGCAGAAGTAATTATTTTATCATTACTCTTTAGCTCGCAAAATAAAAAGACAAGAGTATTTGTTTTTTTTAAAATTTTTGTATGTCCAATAATTTCATCTCCAACTTTTGAAGCGCCTATAAATTTTATATCTAAGGAGATAGTTACACATGGAGCATTTCCTGCAGCTCTATGTGCAGCTGTTCCCGCTCCTGCATCTATTAATGCGGATAAATAGCCTCCGTGAGTTATTCCTGCAGCATTTAAATGGTTTTCACTAATTATAGATTTAAATTCGTATTCAGTCTCTGAAATAGTTCTAAATAAAACACCCCCATTGTGTTTCATAAATCCAGGTTTTAAACTTATTTGTTCGAATTCTTTTTTCATAATTTCTATAATAGAGCTGTAAAAATTAATAGG
>CACEEO010000029.1 GCA_902558585.1 uncultured Pelagibacteraceae bacterium
TGGACTTCATCCAAATAACCAAATTAAAAATTCAAAAAAAACTTTATCTTATAATGAATGGCTAAATAAACTTGGATATGATGGACCCAATCCATGGAATGATTGGGCAAATTCTGCTGAGGGAGAAAACGGTGAAATATTAAGTGGTTGGAGATTAAGAAATTCTAACAAGCCCGCAAGAATTCCAGAAGAGCATTCTGAAACAGCTTTTATGACTAATCGAGCCATGGAATTTATAGAAGAAAGTATAGATAAACCATGGTTTTTACATTTATCTTATATCAAACCACATTGGCCTTATATGGCACCAGCCCCTTACCACAACATGTATTCTGCTAATGAATTCTATCCAGTTCACAGAAATGATGCTGAAAGAAATAATGATCACCCAGTTTATAAAGCATTTATGGAAAATAGTATTTCCAAAACTTTTTCAAAAGATGAAGTAAGAAATACAGTTCTTGCTGGATATATGGGGTTGATAAAGCAAATCGATGACAATTTAGGAAGATTATTTAAATTTTTAGAAAGTTCAGGTCATATGGATGATACGATGATTGTATTTACGTCAGATCATGGAGATTACCAAGGTGACCATTGGTTAGGAGAAAAAGAATTATTCCATGAGCAGTCAGTTAGAGTTCCAATGATTATTTATGATCCAAGTGATTATGCAAATAAAACTCGAGGCACAAAAGAAGAAAGATTTATAGAAGCCATCGATTTATTGCCAACTTTTTTGGATGCAGTAGAAAGTCCAGCGAGCAAACATAGATTGGAAGGGAATTCTTTAATTCCATTATTAAAGGGAGAAAGTACCAAGGGATGGAAAGAATTTGTTTTTAGTGAAATAGACTATGCTTTCAATGAAGCTAGAAAAATTTTGAATATAGGAGCCTCAGATGCGAGAGCTTTTATGATAAGGAATAATGACTGGAAATATATTTATTACAAAGGATTTGAACCACAGTTGTTTGACTTAAAAAATGATCCTGACGAGTTTAATGATTTGGGTAAATCTGAAAAACATTCGAAGATTAGAGAAGAAATGAAAGAATTACTTCTAAAGAGAATTATAGATAGAAAAAATAGAGTTGCGGCTACGGATGAGTTTGTAACTAAAGAAAGAGATTACACTAAAGATGATGGCATCATGATTGGTGTTTGGTAATTATGATGAGGCCATTAAGCTTGGCAAATACAAACATATCGCTGGGAAAGTAATAATAAGAGCAACTCTAATTACATCGGTTAGTAAAAAAGGAATTGTTCCAAACCAAATAGTTTGCAGAGGTGTATTTTGCATCACACCTTTAATTACAAATAAATTCATTCCAACAGGTGGCGAGACCAATCCAAACTCAACGACTATAACAGCAAATATCCCAAACCAAACAGGATCTATACCCGCATCAACTATCACTGGAAAAAAAACTGGAATTGTTAAAAATAACATTGCTAAAGAGTCCATAACTGTTCCAAGTACTAGATAGATTACACAAATAACTAATATAATTCCTAAGGGTGTCAGTTCTAAATAATTTATAAAATCAACAACAGCAAAAGGTAGTTGCGTAACAGTAATTAAGTAATTGAATATACTTGCTCCAATTACAATTAAATATAAAGAGCCAACAGTTTTAATTGTTGTCCATAAGGCTTCTTTTAATAAGTTTAAAGTCAGTTGCCCTCTTACAAAAATAAATATCAAAACCAAGATCACTCCAACAGCTGCACTTTCTGTAGCTGTAAAGAAACCCAAGTAAAGACCACCCATAATAATTGCGAAGATCAGAAAAATTGGAAATACTTTTGAAATTGCTGAAATTCTCTCATTAAGAGGCATCTTTTTTCCATAACCTCCCTGTGAAGGATAGATTATGAGATAAACTCTAATCGCAATCATATATAAAATTACTGCTATTAAACCTGGAATTAATGCTGCAAAGAAAAGTTCTTGAACTGATTGCTCTGTTAAATATGCGTAAATGACTAAAATAACACTTGGTGGGATTATAATTCCAAGAGTTCCTCCAGAAGCAATAGAACCACTTATTAAAGCATCACTATATCCATGTCTTTTCATTTCTGGTCCTGCCATTTGGGACATAGTTGCAGCGGTTGCAATAGAAGATCCACAAATCATTCCAAAACCAGCACAAGCTCCAACTGTTGACATTGCCAAACCTCCTTTGTAGTGACCAACAACTGCATAAGCAGCATCGTATAAATTTCTTGATAAGTTTGCACTATTAGCAAGGTTTCCCATCAAAACAAAAAGAGGAAGTACAGATAAAGTATACTTGGATACTGCATCAAAGGGTGCTGTCCCTAAAACAAAAATTGCAGGATCAAAACCTGATATTAATGCAAATCCAGTGAACCCAACAAGTAACATTGCAATCCCAATTGGGATATTTAAAATCATGAGCACCAAGACTGCAGCAAAAGCTATACCACCGTTAATTATTGGACCCATTTCCATTAAAATTCCTCTGTTTTAGAATTTGTTTCAGACAATGCTTTAATAAACCAAAAAATAATAGCTAATACACTTAACCACATTCCAAAAGCACAAATAAAATAAAATGGATAAAAATATAGTTCCAGATCAATCGTAACTCTTTCATTAGACATAAATTTTAAAGACGTTTTTGTAGTTGCATAAGCCATTAGAGACATAATAATTATCATCAATATAAATTTAAAAATTATTAACCAAGTCTTAAACACTCCTAAATTTAAATTGTTAATAAAATCAGCAGATACATTTGCATTTAAAAAAAAAGCTCTTGGCATTGCTAAGAATGCAACTAAAGCCATTCCAATTTCAACTAGCTCAATTGTTCCTGTAACAGGTGAGTTTAAAAATCTTCGGCCAAATACGTCGCAGAAAGTTAATACTGATAATAGTAAAAGTATTAAACCAGAAGCTATTGCGGAATAATCAAAAATTTTATTCATATTTTAAAAAAACTATCTTCAAATATATTAAACATTAGCATATAAGGTTGGTTTAAAACAGAAAGTATTATTTATGAAGTTTATTTCTTATTCACACAACGATGAAGATAAATTTGGTATTTTAGATAATGATCTTATAACAGATCTTACAGGTAAAATATCAGGAGCAACTTCTTTAAAAGATCTAATTTTAAAAAAAGGTATTTCTGAAGCAAAGAAATATGCTTCTGCAAATCCAGGTAATTTGAGTGTAAATGATATTGAATATTTACCACTAATACCAAATCCTGGAAAAATTATTTGTGTTGGATTGAATTATAGTGAACATGTTAAGGAAACAAATAGAACTGTTGAGGAAAATCCTGTAATTTTTCATCGTTTCCCAGAAAGCCAAACTGCACATTTACAATCAATTCAAAGACCGATTGCTTCTGACAATTTAGATTTTGAGGGTGAGATGGCTGTAATAATGGGAGAAGCTGGCAAACATATAAAGCCAGAAGATGCTTTAAAACATATAGTTGGATATTCTTGTTACAATGAAAGCACTATAAGAGATTGGCAGAGACATACTAGACAGTTTGGAATGGGAAAAAATTTTGAAAAGACAGGAAGCTTTGGCCCACACATGATTCTTGCTGAAGACATTAAAGATTATAAAGAGCTTACTCTTGAAACCAGATTAAATGGTGAAGTCATGCAAAATGCAAAATTAAGCCAATTAATTTTTGATATTCCAATATTGATTTCTTACGTTTCTAAAGCTATGGCTTGGCGTGCAGGAGATGTATTGGTTACAGGAACACCAGGAGGTGTTGGATTTAAGAGAAACCCACCAGTTTTTATGAAACCTGGTGACAAAGTTGAGGTAGAAGTGACCCAAATTGGTGTTTTATCTAACACAATTAAAGATGAAATAATTTAAATTTCAAGTTAGTATTTTAGATTAATTTTAAACAATAAGGGGATAATTTTATGAAAAAGAAATTAATTGGGTTAATTATTGGAATTTTTTCTTTCAGCATAGTAAGTGCATCTTCTGCTACTGAACTTAAGTTAGCGACTTTTGAGCCACCAAAAGCATTTATTGCAAGTAAAATTCTTGCAGCTTGGGCAACAAAAGTTAATCAATGTTCGGGAACATTAAATGTAAAAATGTATGCTGGCGGAGTTTTAGGAAGTCCTCCTAAACAATATGATATCGTAACGTCAGGTGTTGCAGATATTTCATGGACAGTTTTAGGGTATATTGGAGGTCAATTTCCTTTAAGTTCAGTAATTGAATTACCGTTTCTTACAAAAACATCTAAAGCTGGAACTACAGCTCTAAATACTCTTTTTAACGAAGGATATTTAGATAAAGAGATGGCAGGAATTAAAGTAATTGGTCTTCACTCTAATCCTGGATATCAAATTCATATGAAGGATACTAAAGTTGTTAAACCTGCAGATTTTAAAGGTAAGAAGATGAGAGTACCAAGTAAAATTGCTGGAACAATTTTAAAAACTTTAGGTGCAACTGGAGTGAAAGTACCCGCTCCAGGAACTTCCGAAGCTTTAAGTAAAGGTGTTGTAGATGGAACTCCATTTCCATACACTGCAGTAGGTTCATTCAGATTGTTTGATGTAACTAAGTATCATACTGAAGTTAATATCACTAATGCTACATTTGGTTTAATTATGAATGAAGATAAATTTAATAGTTTATCAGCAGGAGATCAGGCTTGTATAAATAAATATAGTGGTCATGCTTTTGGTGATTGGGCGTCAGGCTTGATTGATAATCAAAATGCTATTATGAAAAATGAGATCTCAAAAAGAGATGGTCATGAAATTATAATCGCATCAGACGATGTTATTGCCGAATATAAAAAAATCTTAGCACCGATAGAGTCAAATTGGTTAAAAGAAATGAGCGGCAAAGGTCTTGATGGTGATGCTGTTCTAAACAGAGCAAGAGAAATTATCACTGCAGTAGAAGGTTAAAAATAACGCACAGTGTTTATGAGCCCACATTTATGTGGGCTCATTTAATTTAAGGAATTCTAAATGGCTATAAAAGCTCTAAGTTATATTGGAGTAAACTCAGATAAATTTGAAGACTGGTCTTATTACAGTCAAAAAAACTTGGGAATGCAATTAATTGATAGAGGAAAAGGTATTTTATCTTTTCGAATGGATGACCAGAAACAGCGTCTGACTATAACTGGTGACAAAGGTGATAACCTTGGATTTTTGGGCTGGGAAGTGGAAAAAAAAGAAGACCTATCATTTTTTGCATCAAAACTAGAAAAAAATAAAATAGAAGTTAATCAAGGAAAATCTTCATTTGCTGACATGAGATTTGTCGAGGACTTAATATATTTTGATGATCCACAAGGAAATAGAATTGAATTAGTTTATAATCCAATGACTGATACCGATCCATTTAAACCGGGTCGTCCAATTTCTGGATTTAAAACTGGTGCATTAGGAATGGGTCATGCCGTGGTTCATGTTAAAAAAATTGAGGATTTGATACCATTTTATACAGAAGTTTTAGGTTTTAAAATTAGTGACTACAGTCACACACCTATTTCTTTATGTTTTTTTCATGTTAATGGAAGACACCATAGTTTAGCATTATTCGGATCTGGTAGAACAGGATTTCATCATTTTATGGTTGAATACAATAGTCTTGATGATGTTGGTCAAGGATACGATTTATTGCAATATGAAGA
>CACEEO010000030.1 GCA_902558585.1 uncultured Pelagibacteraceae bacterium
TATTGATAGACATTTAAAAGATAAAAAAGATAAAACTGCTATTATTTGGGTAGGAGACGATCCAAAAGATAGTCAAAAAATTTCTTATAAACAACTTCATCAAAAAGTTTCTAAAGCAGCAAATGGTTTAAAAAAATTAGGAATTAAAAAAGGTGACCGTGTAACAATTTATTTAACTATGATACCAGAGTTAGCAATTTTAATGCTGGCCTGTGTGAGAATTGGTGCAGTTCATTCGATTATTTTTGGAGGTTTTTCAGCAGACTCTATCTCGGGAAGAGTGAATGATTGCGAATCTGAATATATAATCACCGCTGATGAAGGAGTGCGGGGTGGAAAAACTATACCGCTGAAATATACAGTTGATGAAGCTCTAATGAGTTGTCCAAATGTTAAGAAATGTATTGTTGTTAAACGAACAGGTAATTATATAAACTGGGATCAAAATAGAGATGTTTGGTATCATGATTTAATTAAAGATGTTCCTAATCATTGTGAACCTGAAGAAATGAATGCTGAGGATCCTTTGTTTATTTTATATACTTCAGGTTCAACAGGGAAACCTAAAGGAGTTCTTCATACTACTGGTGGTTATATGGTTTATGCATCAATGACTCATCAATATATTTTCAACTACAAACCAAAAGATATTTATTGGTGTACTGCTGATATTGGCTGGGTAACTGGACATAGTTACATTATTTATGGACCACTTTCGAATGGTGCTACAACTATCATGTTTGAAGGAATTCCAAATTATCCTGATAGTTCTAGATGGTGGCAAATAGTCGATAAATATAAAGTAAATACATTCTACACAGCTCCGACTGCAATAAGAGCTTTAATGCGTGAAGGAGATAAACCAGTTAAGAAAACTTCTCGAAAATCACTTAAACTCTTAGGAACGGTGGGAGAACCAATAAATCCAGAGGCTTGGATGTGGTATTATAAAACTGTAGGTAATTCTAAATGCCCAATTGTAGATACATGGTGGCAGACAGAAACTGGAGGAATAATGATTGCTCCTCAAACAGGTGCAATTCCTCTTAAACCTGGATCTGCAACAAAACCTTTCTATGGAATTAAGCCAGTACTTGTTGATAAAAATGGCAAAGAAATTAAAGGAGCTGGTGAAGGAAGATTATGTATAGCTCAATCATGGCCCGGCCAAATGAGAACGGTATATGGAGATCATCAAAGATTTATTGATACTTATTTTTCTCAATTTAACGGAAAATATTTCACTGGTGATGGATGTCGAAGAGATAAAGATGGTTATTACTGGATCACAGGCCGTGTAGACGATGTAATTATTGTTTCAGGGCACAACCTAGGAACTGCTGAAATTGAAAGTGCATTTGTTGCTCATCCAAAAGTAGCTGAAGCAGCTGTGGTTGGTTATCCCCATGATATTAAAGGTAATGGATTATATTGTTATGTAACCTTGAATGCAGGAGAAAATGAAACTGGTGAACTTGAGAGAGATCTTAAACTTTGGGTGAGAAAACAAATTGGACCTCTTGCAACCCCAGATCTAATTCATTTTACACCGGGTCTTCCTAAAACAAGATCAGGAAAAATAATGAGAAGGATTTTAAGAAAGATTGCTGCAAATGAGCATGGTCAATTAGGAGACACGACTACTCTAGCAGATCCAAGTGTTGTTGATAGTTTAGTTGAAAATAGAAAAAATATTTAAAACTGGATCAAATCTTTAAACTCTTGTTTAACAACATCCCACTTTAAAATCATCGAATTTAAAACAATCTTACGATCTAAAGTTTTTAATTCATCTGCAATTGGAGCCCATTTGTATAAAGATAGTGCACTAGGATTAAAAGGTAAGTCTTGATAATAAACATCCCAATTTATTTTATCTAATCGTTCATCAAAACTTTTCCTAGCTTCATCAATAATATCTAACGGCATCTTATTAGAAATTTCATCATCTAAAATTTTATTCAAAATTTCGTTTGCTTTATGAATATCCTGATAATTAAAATTAACTTTTAAATATGAAAAAGTAAAAAAAGTTAAATCTTGTAATGCAACTGAATAAATATTCCATTTAGCAAGATTTACTGATGACATAAATTCATCGTTATCAAAATGAAGAACGTATCTTGTTCCCATTCTAGTTTTAAGATAATTATATAAAGTAACTTGAGTGACCCATGCAGATTTAGTTTGAATAAACTGCTCTAATTCATCTAAAGTTTTTATTTTTTTTTTGGGAATAAACGCCTTAAACATGGCGAATAAATATGTTTTAAAATCCTCAAGTTTTATGTCTCTCCAAGTTAATTTATATTTTCCCATGTAAATTTGTAAGTGCGCCAATTATATCTTAAAAAAGTAAGTAAATAAGTACCTAATATGATCAATTTTTAGGGTTTTCAAAGCTCTCATAATGGTTATGGTTTTACCCAGTTATAACTAAAAAGAGAGGTATAAATGTCAAATCAAGAAAAACACTGGGAAAAATCCAGAGGTTTGCTATTCATTACATTGGCAATCTGGTTTGTATTCTCAATTGGCATCTTTCTCTTTGGAGCTGAAATGAACGAGGTCACAGGACCTTTCGGTTATCCTTGGACATACTGGTTTACATGTCAAGGATCTCTTGGAGCATTCGTAATCCTAATTTTCTGGTTTGCAAATAGACAAGAAAAAATCGATGAAGAGTTCGGCTTTAGCGAAAGAGAGGACGAATAATGAAAGGTAATTTCATAGATAATTTGCCAAAGGTTTATGGAATCTATACCGGAGGATTTATAGGTTTCATAATCATAATGGCAATTGCTGAACAGATGGGTATGTCAGCTAAAGCGATTGGTATCGCTTTTGTTGCATTTACTGTATTCATCTATGCATTAATCGGTTGGCTATCAAGAACAGCCCAAGCAGATGCATATTACGTAGCTGGAAGGCAAGTACCAACAGTCTTCAACGGAATGGCGACGGCAGCAGACTGGATGTCTGGTGCTTCATTCGTTGCAATGGCGGGTGGTATTTACTTTAAAGGTTACGGTTATATGGCACTACTTGTAGGTTGGACTGGTGGTTACGTGCTTGTTGCATCTTTATTAGCACCATACTTAAGAAAATTTGGCTGTTATACAGTTCCAGATTTTATAGGTACTAGATACGGTGGTAATTTAGCTAGATTTAGCGCAGTTGTAGTTTTAACTGTTGCTTCATTTACTTATGTGACTGCACAAATTAACGCTACAGGTACTATTGCATCTGTTGCACTTGATATCCCATTCCAATACGCAGTTTATATTGGACTAATAAGTATTTTATTATGTTCAATGTTAGGTGGTATGAGAGGGGTAACTTGGACACAAGTTGCACAATACATCGTACTAATTATAGCTTACTTACTCCCAGTATTCTGGATCAGTAACAAAATGGGTGCGGGTTTCTTCCCTCACTTTATGTTAGCTGATGAGGTAGCTAGAATTGGTGAATTAGAACAACAGTTTGGTTTTGTTAAAAACGCAGCTGCTGATCTAAAGACTGTACCTAAAGGCTTAGCAGGAATAACTAAAGCTCACTCTGCAGTTAACGCTACACCTTGGGCATTTATTTCATTAGCACTAGCGATGATGATGGGAACAGCTTCATTACCGCACGTGATGATGAGATACTTTACTACTCCAAGTGTAAAAGCAGCTAGAAAATCAGTAGGTTGGTCATTATTCTTTATCTTCCTACTTTATTCTTCTGCTCCAATGTTAGCTACACTATCTAAGTTGTCATTGATCGACCCGAATTTACCAACTGGTATTATCGGTAAATCAATTGCAGAAGTTCAAGCTATAGATTGGTATCAAAACTGGAACCAAGCAAACTTAATGTTTGTCAGCGACTTTAACGGAAATGGAACTCTTGAATTAAATGAGTTCTTCATGGGTGGTAAAGCCGTTGTATTAGCAACACCAGAGATAGCTGGATTACCTTATGTAATTTCAGGTCTAGTTGCTGCAGGAGGTATGGCAGCTGCCATGTCTACTGCCGATGGTTTGATTCTAGCGATTGCAAACGCTATATCACATGATGTTTACTATAAGATCATTGATCCAAAAGCGGAAACTGCAAAAAGACTACTTGTTGCAAGGGTATTACTTGTAGTAATTGGTTTTGCTGGAGCAACTATTGCAGCAATGGAGATCCAAGGTATCTTAGGTTCGGTTATCTGGGCATTTGATTTTGCGATGTCTGGATTGTTCTTCCCACTTGTACTTGGTGTATGGTGGAAGAGAGCTAACAGACAAGGTGCGATTGCTGGTATGCTAGGAGGTCTAGCTGCTGGTACTTGGTACTTAGTTTGGGTGCGAACTGGTGGAAGTGGATTCCTAGGAATTACACAGTTAACATTTGGTATCTTCGGATCAGCTGTTAGTTTAGTTTTAATGGTAATAGTTAGTTTAATGACTGCAGAACCAGATAAAGCTACTCAAAAAATGGTTGATGATGTACGTGTACCGAGTGGTAAAACAATTCTTGGTAAATCACACTAAATAATCTTTTAAAGGGGCGATTAATTTCGCCCCTTTTATTTCAAAACATTTTCCAATATAAACTTTAAATGTCAGCGAATTTTCATCCTTTAATATATTTTATTGATTATTTGCTTGGGATTATAATGTGGACTCTTATTGGAAGAGTAGCGATGAATATTTTTCAAAGAGAAGATTCACAATTCTTTTTCATGAGAGTATTTGTGAAATATACAAACCCTTTAATTAAATTATTTAAACCAATCACACCTTCATTTATTATTGGTCCATTGGTGCCTTTATATGTTGCTTGGTTCTTTTACATGATTAGATTTTATTTAATGCCTTGGATCTTAGGCTATTCAGTCATGGGAATGTTGTCATTTCCTTTGGAGAGTGAAATTTCTAGACAAATTTATCAATTTTTTAATTCATTTTAATTTTTAAAATTGATACTAGTTAATCTAGCAATCAATGAAAAATATACAAATTTCTCCATCAATTCTTTCAGCTGATTTTAGTCAGTTGGGAACAGAAATAAAAAGACTTGAAGAAGGTGGAGCTGACATGGTTCATGTAGATGTAATGGATGGTCATTTTGTTCCTAATTTAACAATAGGTCCACCTGTAATTAAAGCTCTTCGAAAACACTGTTCATTAAAATTTGATGTACATTTAATGATTTCACCAGTCCATGAATACATAGAAGCTTACGCTGATGCG
>CACEEO010000031.1 GCA_902558585.1 uncultured Pelagibacteraceae bacterium
GTGATTGATTTATTAGATAGTTTTGAACGACATTAGATGATATTACTCTTACTCTTGGAGTAATACCTTTTTTTATTTTACCTTTTATTAATGCAAAGTGTTCTGAACCATCTAAAAGATTCTCATAAATTCTAATATTGTATTTTTGATTTTTTACATCAATCTTGCTTTGCTTTTTAAGTTTAATAAGTTTTTCTTTTTTTAGTCTATATGCGATTAGATCTTCTATCTTTCCAATTTTTAATTTATGTTTTTTTGCAAAATTGAATAAATCCTGACCTTTAGACATTGTTCCATCTTCATTCATAATTTCACAAATAACAGCAGAGTTATTTTTTTTTGCTATTTTAGATATATCAACTGAAGCTTCAGTGTGCCCTGCTCTAACAAGCACTCCACCATCTTTTGCTATAATTGGAAACACGTGACCAGGTGAAACAATCTCATTTTTATTTACATTTTTTTTTGAAGCAATTTTGATTGTTTTCGCTCTATCTTTAGCAGATATTCCTGTTGTTATTCCTTTTTTTGCTTCAATAGAAATTGTAAATGCCGTTTTGTTTCTTGATTGGTTTACTGGAGACATTAAAGATAAATTTAATCTTTTTGCTTGAAGTGAATCAAGTGCTAAACAAATTAACCCTCGCCCATATTTTGCCATGAAGTTAATATTCTTTGAATTCGAGTCTGTTGTTGAAATAACCAAATCTCCTTCATTTTCTCTTTTTTCATCATCTACTAAAATAAACATGCCTCCTTTTTTGGCTACACTTATAATCGACTCGATAGATGCAAAATTATTTTTTTCCATTAAAATAATTCCTAACGTATTTAGACAAGATATCTATCTCTATGTTGACTAAACTAGATTTTTTTAAAGTTGATAAATTCGTTTCTTTGTAGGTGTGAGGGATAATCCAAATTTGGAAACCTTTTTTAGTTACTTTTGAAATTGTAAGGGAAATACCATTTACACAGATTGATGCTTTTTCTATTAAGTGTTTTCTTTCCTTTTTAGGTAAATCAAAGTCAAAAAGAAATGATTTATCTATTTTTTTAATACTTAATACTTTACCAACAGTATCAACATGTCCTTGGCAAATATGACCTGAAATTTTTGTCCCATATTTTAAAGGTAATTCTAAATTTATTTTATCTTTAACTTTTAAAAATTTGAATTTTGATCGAATTATTGTTTCTTTCGAAAGATAAAATTCCATAATTTTTGATTTATATGAAATCAAAGTTAAACAAACTCCATCACAGGCAACAGATAAACCCATGTCTTTATTGGATACTTTAATATTGCTTTTTACAAAAATATTAAGACCTTTAGGTCTTTTAATAATTTTAGTTATAATACCCTGGTTATAAATTATTCCATTAAACATTTGATTTAACTATATAGTGTTATTCTATCTTTTCGTAAATTTAGATTTAGATTAATCTTTGTTTTATATTTTTGATTTAATATATTTTGACTGCTAAATTTCAAATATTCGGAGGTTTTAGAGAGGTTTTTTGGACTTTTGTACAAATAAAATTTATTAAAAATTCTATTCTTAATCAGCGAATTTGTTAATTTATCTCCTCCTTCAATTAGTAAATTCCTGCATCCATAATTGTGTAATTTTTTCAAAATTAATTTAATTTCAAATCTGTTATTTTTGTCAATTTTAGATTTAATTAGATGAATTCCTTTTCTTTTAAATTTTGAAATTTTTGATTTATCAGCTTTATTATAAAATATTAAAGTATTTTTGTTATTAGAGGATTTAATTATATGACTGTTTATTTTAGAATTTAGCTTGTTATCTAAAATAATTCTTTTAGGAGAAAATTTTTCTAAACCTTTCAAACGACAATTTAATTTTGGATTGTCTTTATTTAGTGTTTTATATGTAATCATCAAACTATCATTTTGATATCTCAATAGATGTGTAAACTGATCTGAATAATAATTTGTAATCTTTTTCTGTTTCTTGCTGTAAATAATATTATTTTTTGAAATAGCTATTTTGCCAGTAACGAAGGGTAATTTTTTCTTTCTATTAAAAAAATAAGGTAAATAAAAACTTTCAATTTTGCTTTTTAATAATCCCTTTTTTACAATTATTTTTTTTGACTTTAAAATTCTAAAACTTTTATTTCTTACTCTGTTGTCTATATCGGTAACAGCATATATGACTTCTGAAATTTTTGATTTTATTATTTCATCAGTACATGGTGGTGTTAATCCATGATGACAACACGGTTCTAAGGTAACATACATTTTTGAGCCTTCTAATTTTTCAAAACTATTTTTAATCGCATTAAATTCAGCGTGTGGTCTTCCATTAAATGAGGTTTGTCCTATGGAAATAATTTTATCATTTTTGACAATAACGCAGCCTACAGAAGGATTTGATCCGGTCTGTCCATGACGTGACTTAGCCAAGTCCAAGGCCAATTCCATATAAAATTTATCTTTTGGTGAAAATTTATCTTTTTTTGTAGACATCAAGCTTGTCCACGAATTGTACGAAATCTTTTTCTTCTCTAAAGTTTCTATATACTGATGCAAATCTTACATATCCAACTGGGTCTAAATCTTTTAATCCATCCATAACCATTGTCCCAATTGTATTTGTTGATATTTCTCCTTGTCCTAGTTCTTCAAGAGATCTTGAAATATTACTGATGAATTTTTCTATTGTAGCCGTATCTATTGGTCTTTTTTTTAGAGCTATATAGATCGATTTAGATAATTTATCACGATCAAATGATGATTTTCTTCCATTTTTTTTAACAACCATCAATTCTCTAAATTGAATTCTCTCAAATGTAGTAAATCTTTCACCACATATGCATAATCTTCTTCTTCTTATTGCGGTACCATCTTCAGTTGGACGTGAGTCTACAACAGACGTATCACCTTTTTTTTCGCACGGACAAATCATTTACTAAAGGTTCTTATATATTGGAAATGAAGAAGTTAAAGAAATAACTTCATTTTTTACTTCGTTTTCTATTTTGCTGTTATCTGTTGGGTTTTCAGATAAACCTTTCAGAGTTTTTGTTATTAATTCACCTACTGTTTTAAACTCATTTAATCCAAATCCACGAGTTGTAGCCGCTTGAGTTCCTAATCTTATTCCAGATGTAATCATGGGTTTTTCTGTATCAAATGGAATACCATTTTTATTACATGTGATGTTTGCTCTAGACAAACTTTCTGCCGCAAGATTTCCTTTTACATTGTAGGGTCTCAAATCAACCAACATCAAATGTGTATCTGTTCCATCTGAATAAATTTTAAATCCATTATTTTTTAAAGTTTCTGCCAACATTTTTGCGTTTGCTAAAACAGATTTAATATAATCTTGAAATTCTGGTTGTAGCGCTTCAAGAAAACCAGCAGCTTTTGCAGCAATAATATGCATTAAAGGTCCCCCTTGGTAACCAGGAAAAACAGCTGTATTAAATTTTTTAGCAAGTTCTTCGTGATTAGTTAAAATTATTCCTCCTCTAGCACTTCTAAAAACCTTATGTGTTGTTGAAGTAACCACATGAGCATAATCACAAGGATTAGGATATCCTTTACCAGCAACTAATCCTGAGAAATGAGCCATATCAACCATCAAGTATGCTCCAACTTTATCTGCAATCTCTCTAAATCTTTTAAAGTCAATTACTCTAGAATAAGCACTTCCACCTGCAATGATTAGTTTTGGTTTATGTTCAAATGCAAGTTTTTCAACATTATCATAATCTATCAACTCAGATTCTTTATCTACATCATAACCTATAGCGTTAAACCACTTACCAGACATTGAAATTTTTAATCCATGAGTAATATGACCACCTGAATTTAAACTCATACCCATGAACGTATCACCTGGGCTTAACAGGGCTAAAAACACTGCTCCATTAGCTTGTGCACCTGAGTGTGGTTGAGCATTTGCAAATTTACAATTAAATAATTTTTTTAATCTTTCAATGGCAAGGTTTTCTGCTACATCAACATGCTCGCAACCATTATAATATCTTTTACCAGGATAACCTTCGGCATATTTATTAGTTAAAACCGAGCCTTGCGCCTCTAATACTGCTTGAGATACTATATTTTCAGATGCAATTAGTTCAATATGTTGTTGTTGTCTGATTAATTCATCTTTAATAGCTTTATAAAGCTCCGGATCTTTTACAGATAAACTGTCCTCAAAAAAACTTTTATAACTATCATTTAAATAACTTTTTTCGCTCGACATAATTATATTTTCTTAACTCTTCTCAAGTGTCTACCACCATCAAATTTTGTATTTAAAAAAACACTAATAAATTTCAAAGCGTTTTTTTTGGTTATTAACCTTGACCCTAATGTAATGATGTTTGCATCGTTATGCAATCTGGATAATTTCGTTGATTTTAGATTAAAACATTGTGCTGCGCGAATATTTTTATGCTTATTTGCCGCAATATTCATGCCAGTGCCAGATCCACACACTAAAATGCCAACATTACTCTTGCTTAATTTAACTCTTTTAGCAACTTTATGAGCATAGTCGGGATAATCAACGCTACTATCATCTTTAGGACCAAGATCTTCAAATTTTATTTTTTTATTTGTTAAGTAATCTTTGATTAGTTCTTTTAATTTAAATCCAGCATGATCTGATGAAATAAATACTTTTTTCAAATTAACTAAATTTATAATCTAAAACACAAGCAACTAAATGTATTCTATTCTCTTCTCCACCATTAAATGCATTGTGATATTTAGTGTTGTTTGTAACCCAAACCGAACCATCAGCAGGCATATGTTTTGC
>CACEEO010000032.1 GCA_902558585.1 uncultured Pelagibacteraceae bacterium
GATATAAAAACAAACAAAATTATTTCAAAAGAAATTACAGAAACATCAGGGGGAATAACATTTAGTTTAGATGATAAATATATTTTTTATTCTAAACTTGATGAAAATCATAGAGCAAGAACAATATACAGGCACAAAATAGGAGATTTTGATGGCAAAGATGAATTAATATTCGAGGAGAAAAGTGAGGCTTTTACAGTGGGAATTGGGAAAAGCTCAGATGAAAAATATTTTTTTTATAAATACTTCTGACCATAATACCTCAGAGCAATATTACTTTAAATCAGATGAATTAAATCCATCACCAAAACTTATTATCAAAAGAGAAAGAGGTGTTTTATATTCTGTTAATTCATGGGATGGTAAATTTTATAATCATACAAATAAAAATGCTGAAGACTTTAAAATCGATATTTGTGACAATTTAGAAAATCAAAATTGGAAAACATATATTCCAGCAAAAGATGAGGTTTTAATTGGTGGATTAACATTTCTTAAAAATTGGATTATTCGTGGTGAAACATCAGATGCACTAGATAAATTATTTGTTAAAAATATTTCTACAAATATAGAAGAAGAATTAATTTTTTCTGATGAATCTGTTTATGTTCCAGGAGTGAGCTTAACTCAAAAAGATAAAAATACTGATGAAGTTTATTTAGGATATTCATCACCCAAAACCCCTTCTAGAGTATTTAAATATAATCTAGCTAAAAAATCTAAACAACTTGTTAAAGAACAAGAAATCCCCTCTGGTCATAATAAAGATGATTATATTGTTGAGAGAGTTGAGTTTAAATCTCATGATGAGAGAATGGTTCCATTAACAATCACAAGACACAAAAAAACAAAAAATTGATGGGGCTGCAAATGTTTTATTATATGGATATGGATCTTATGGAAATTCTATGTCCCCAAGTTTTTCCTCTACAAGATTGAGTCTTATCAATAGAGATATAATTTGGGCCACAGCCCATATCAGAGGTGGTATGGAAAAAGGTATGAAGTGGTGGAAAGAGGGAAAATTAACCAACAAAAAAAATACTTTTGAAGATTATATTTATGCGGCCAAATATTTGATCGAAAAGAATTATACATCAAAAGGAAATATTATTGGAATGGGTGGATCAGCTGGAGGATTATTAATGGGAGCTGTAGTCAATCAATCTCCTGAATTATTTTTAGGAATAATAATGGCTGTTCCTTTTGTGGACTCTTTAACAACAAATCTAGATCATTCTTTACCTTTAACAGTAGGAGAATTCGATGAATTTGGGAATGCAAAAGAGAATAAAGAACACTTTGATTATATTTTTTCATATGCACCATATAACAATATTAAAAAAATGGATTATCCACATATTTTTATTACAACAAGTTTAAGTGATAATAGAGTTTTATTTGATGAACCTGCAAAGTTCACAGCAAAACTTAGAGACTATAAAACAGATAATAATTTACTTCTTTTAAAAACTGAAATGAATGCTGGTCATGGTGGAAAATCTGGAAGAGATGGCGCAATAGAAGAAATTGCTATTGACTATGCATTTGCATTAAAGATTTCTAAAAAAATTTAGTACATTTTAAATCTTGAAAAAAACAAATTAATTCCCATATAAACTCAGTAAGTCGCCTAATGGGACTTACAAAAATAAACTTGCTTAACAAAGGAGGATATTATGACAAGTAAGGATCTATCTATATTTAACTCACTAAGACCTTTTTCAATTGGTTTTGATGACATGTTCGACCAATTCGAAAATATGTTGGGAAATGGGAATTTGACAATGCAGTCAAATTATCCACCATACAACATCCGAAAGACTGGCAAAGATAACTATGCAATTGAAGTAGCATTGGCTGGCTTTAGTAAAAAAGACGTCGAGGTTGAGTTCGAGGAAAATTTATTAACAGTAAGAACAAAACAAGTTAATAAGTCTGAGGATAGTGATGCTAATGGAGAAATTATTCATAAAGGTATTTCTCAAAGACAATTTGCAAGATCATTCACTATTGCTGATGATGTAAAAGTTAATGGTGCTGAACTTAAAGATGGTCTTTTAACAATATCTTGTGAAAGAATAATTCCAGAACATAAAAAAAAGAAGCTTATTGAAATTAAATAAGTCTAAACCTTGCTTGTGGGGATTTCTCCCCACAAGTTTAAATTAATTATTTCTTTGCCATTGTAGCATTCAAAGCAAATGCTAATAATCCAGCAGGTATAAGTCCAGTTGTTAACAGTAGTTTTAAACTTATTCCAAAATCTGGAATATTTTTCACAAAGTCTGGTAACAATGACATACCAATTCCAAAAGACAAAGAAAGAGCTAAGATTAATAAATTTCTTTGATCCATTTCTGCCCTTGAAATCAATTTAATACCAGCAGCTACAATCATACCAAACATAATGATTGCTGCTCCACCAATCACAGACTCTGGCATTGCAGCGATTATTCCACCTAATTTTGGAAATAATCCCATTAGAACCAAGGCTATTCCTGCAATAGTTCCAACGTGCCTACTTACCACACCTGTAAACGCAACTAGTCCAGCATTTTGTGAATAGGATGTGTTTGGCATCGCATTAAATATTGCACCAAATGCAGTACCCACACCATCTGCCATAATTCCACCTGATATTTCTTTATCAGTTGCCTCTCGTTTGGCACCACCCATTGTCGTAGCACTTATGTCTCCAATTGTTTCAATTGTTGTAACAACTGACATAAACAACATTAGAATTATTGCACCAGGTACAAAATCAATTCCATATTGAAGTGGCATTGGAAATGCAAACCATGCTGCAGATGCAATTTTGCCATAGTTAACCATTCCTAGTGCTGCTGCAACTATGAAGCCAGCTACTATTCCAATTAAAATTGAGGCTGCAGAAGCCATTCCTTTTCCTCTAAGATTGAAAAAGATAGCAACTATGAACACTGAAGCGGCAACTGTTAAGTGATTTGCATTTGCAAAAAATTTCAGGTTTATTGTTCATTAACCATCCACCTCCACCAGCATACATAAAACCAACTTTAAGCAAACTAAATCCGATCATTAATACAACTATACCTGTGACTAATGGTGGAAATAGATGCCTTATTGGTTTTAAAACTTTTCCAATAAAAATTTGAAAAAATTCCTCCAATGAACGCAGCTGTAAATACCGCACCTAATCCTGCTGCTTTAAATGGTAGCATGATTGGTATAAATGCAAAACTTGTTCCTTGAACAATAGGAAGTCTTGCACCAATTTCTTTATATCCAACAGTTTGGATAATTGTTGCAACTCCCGCTACAAACAAAGCCATTTGAATCAAAAATATTTTTTGCTCAGGCGTTTGACCAAAAACTCCAGCCACAATAATAGGAACAGTTATGTTACCAGCAAACATTGCTAGAACGTGCTGAATTCCTAAAGGTATGGATTTATTTAATGGAAGTTTTTTATCCGGACTGTTTGTAGAGCCCGCTTTTGTTTTTCTTGAAGCCATATAACCTCCGTCGTTATCTAAATAGACGTTACATTATTGGCTATGAATTAATATAAAAAAACTGATTAGTTTAGAACAACTCCACTTTTGATAGTGAAAAAAACCTATAATGAGCAGATTTATTTTAATTAATAAATTTTAAAAGCAACCGTTCGAAACAAAACCCACAACTATATTTTCTGAATTTATTTCAAACCTACGTTCACATGGAACAAGGTATTTTTTGCTATTATAAACAAACTCGAAATTGCCTTTAGCATTTTTAAAGTCTTCGTCTGGTTTTCCAAGCTCCATCTGAAGTTCACTAGCTGATTTTCCAAGAAATTTACTTAATTTTTCATTTTCCTTTTCAACAATAGCATCTGTTTTATCTTTAACGGTTTGGCACCCTGAAAAAAAAATTAATACAATTACAAGACTTATTGCTGATTTAATTTTTGACATAAGTTTAAATTAACATTTTTTGTTTAATAAATTATTAACTTTTAAGTTGTATAAATAATTTATTTCTTATTACTTTTAAGTTTAATTATAGTAACAATTGTGTTCTTTATTTGATGGTTCAAGCGTATGAATGAAAAAGCCCTAGAAAAGATACTAAATATATTTTCAAAAGAGGTTTTACCCTTAACTGAAAAAGGTGTTGCTAAAGGTAGTAAAGTATTTGGTGCCGCAATAATTAAAAAAGATGATTTATCGCTTGTAGTTGCAGGAACAAACAATGAAATAGAAAATCCATTGTGGCATGGAGAAATGCATACTCTCAAAAAATTTTATGAATTAGATGCAAACACAAGACCAAAAGAAAAAGATTGCATGTTCTTAAGTTCACACGAGCCCTGTAGTATGTGTTTGAGTGCAATCACATTTTCTGGATTTGATAATTTTTATTATTTGTT
>CACEEO010000033.1 GCA_902558585.1 uncultured Pelagibacteraceae bacterium
TTCCTCCCCATCTTGCAGAATAAATTCCAGGACTTTTATTTAAAAAATCTATTTCCAAACCAGAGTCGTCAGCTAAACACAACAATCCTGTCTTTTTTGAAAAATATTTAGATTTGATCAGTGAGTTTTCTTTAAAAGTCTTACCATTTTCAACTGGGCTTCTAAGATTAAATGTAGATGTAGAATAAATTTTAATTTTTTTAGGCAATAAACTCTTGATTTCACGTAATTTACCCTTGTTATTAGTACCTATTAATAATTTATTAATTTTTTGTTTATACATCTAGAAATTAAGAAAATGCTTACCATATAAGAGACTATGGAAAAAGAGGAAATCCAAAATAACACTTCTGCAGATCAAAACGAAGATACTGTAAAAGAAAACGAGAAACCAGAAGAAAATCTAGCCGAAGAAAATAAACAAGAAATAGAGCAAGAAGCTCAAGAAGAAATAAAAGAACCAACTCCAGAAGAAAAAATTGCTGAACTGGAAGATAAAGTGGCAAGAACTTTTGCTGAAATGGAAAATCAAAGAAGAAGATTTGAAAAAGAAAAAGAAGATGCTTTTGAATATGGTGGTTATAGTTTTGCAAAAGAAGCATTAAATTTGATTGATAACTTAGATCGATCCAAACATGTTCTTGAAAGCGACGATAAATTAAAAGAAACTGAAGCATTAAAAAAGACGCTAGAGCATTTAGATATTATTAAAAAAGATTTAATCTCAATATTTGAAAAAAATAACATTAAACCAATTGATAGCCTTAACAAAAAACTAGATCCGAACTTTCATCAAGCAATGATGGAAATTGAGGACGATACGAAAGAACCTGGAACAATAATTCAGGAAATTCAAAAAGGCTTTACTATAAAAGACAGATTACTTAGACCCTCATTAGTAGGAGTGTCAAAAAAAGTTACAATTAAAGGAGAAAAAACTGAGAAAAATCAGGAAAATCCAGAAAATAAATAATTATGAGATCAACTTGTAGTTTCACATTTAAACACTATATGACGAAAGAGAGACATTAATATTATGAGTAAAATTATTGGAATAGACTTAGGAACGACAAATTCATGTGTTGCCATAATGGAAGGAACACAAGCTAAGGTTTTAGAAAATGCTGAAGGAGCAAGAACTACTCCATCAGTTGTTGCATTTACAGATGAAAGCGAAAAATTAATTGGACAACCAGCAAAAAGACAAGCTGTTACAAATCCAGAAAATACTATTTTTGCAGTAAAAAGACTAATTGGAAGAAATTTTGACGATCCAACGGTAAAAAAAGATGTGGAGGCTGCACCTTTTAAAATAATTAATTCTGAAAAAGGTGATGCTTGGATTGAAGCTAAAGGTGAAAAATATTCACCATCTCAAATATCAGCATTCATTTTACAAAAAATGAAAGAAACGGCAGAAAAATATTTAGGTCAGGCTGTAACAAAAGCTGTAATTACTGTTCCAGCATACTTTAATGATGCACAAAGACAAGCAACAAAAGATGCAGGAAAAATTGCTGGATTAGAAGTTTTAAGAATTATTAATGAACCAACTGCTGCATCATTAGCTTATGGTTTGGATAAAAAACAAAATAAAAAAATTGCTGTATATGATTTAGGTGGAGGAACATTTGACGTATCTATCCTAGAATTGGGTGATGGTGTATTTGAAGTTAAATCAACTAATGGTGATACTTTTTTAGGTGGTGAAGATTTTGATAATGCTGTTGTTGACTACTTAATTTCTGAATTTAAGAAAGATAATGGAATTGATCTTAAGTCAGATAAACTTGCTTTACAAAGATTAAAAGAAGCTGCTGAAAAAGCAAAAATTGAACTATCTTCTGCAGAACAAACAGATATAAATCTACCTTTTATTACAGCAGATAAAACAGGTCCAAAACATATTAATTTAAAAATGACTAGAGCAAAACTTGAGGCTCTAGTTGAAGACTTAATAGCTAGAACTATACCTCCATGTAAAACAGCTCTTAAAGATGCGGGAATTACTGCTAGTGAAATTGATGAAGTAGTTATGGTAGGTGGTATGACTAGAATGCCAAAAGTATTAGAAGAAGTTAAAAACTTTTTTGGGAAAGATCCTAACAAAAGTGTAAACCCTGATGAAGTAGTTGCTATGGGTGCAGCTATTCAGGCAGGTGTTTTACAAGGTGATGTTAAAGATGTACTTTTATTAGATGTAACTCCACTATCACTTGGTATCGAAACACTTGGTGGCGTTTCTACAAAACTGATTGATAAAAACACAACAATACCAACTAAAAAAAGTCAGGTGTTTTCAACTGCAGAAGATAATCAGCCAGCTGTATCTATTAGAGTTCTACAAGGTGAAAGAGAAATGGCTGCTGACAATAAAGCTTTAGGAAATTTTGAATTAGTGGGTATTGCACCAGCACCGAGAGGAGTGCCTCAAATTGAAGTTACATTTGATATTGATGCTAACGGTATCGTAAATGTTTCAGCAAAAGATAAGGGAACTGGTAAAGAACAAAAAATTCAAATCCAAGCTTCAGGCGGACTAAGTGATGAAGAAATTGAAAAAATGGTTAAAGATGCAGAAGCTAATAAAGAAGCTGATAAAAAGAAAAGAGAGTCAGTTGATGTTAGAAACCAAGCAGATACTCTAATTCATACTACTGAAAAGAATTTAAAAGAGCATGGATCGAAGATTTCAGATGCAGAGAAAAAAGCAATTGAAGATGCATCAACTGCTGTAAAAGAAGCTTTAAAAGGTGAAGATATTGAAGATATTAAGAAAAAAACCGAAGCTTTAGTTCAAGCTTCTATGAAACTTGGAGAGGCAATCTATAAATCACAACAAACTGCAAAACCAGAATCTGGAAAAGATGATGGTGGAGATGATGCAGGAAAAAAAGACGAGAATGTTGTTGATGCTGATTTCGAAGAAGTAAAAGACGAGAATAAAGAAAAAAGCGCTTAAACTGACATTTAATTGTCTGGGGTAATTTGATGGCTAAAAGAGACTATTACGATGTCCTAGGCGTTAATAAAAGCGCAAGTCCTGAAGAATTAAAGTCTGCATATAGAAAGTTAGCTGTTAAATATCATCCTGATAAAAATCCAGGAGATTCCAAAGCGGAAGAAAAATTCAAAGAAGCCAGTGAAGCTTACGGAATACTTTCAGATAAAGAAAAAAAGCAAAACTACGATAATTTTGGTCACGCTGCATTTGAAAACGGTGGCGGTAGACCAGGAGGTGGCTTTGGTGGTTTCAGTGGAGCGGATTTCTCAGATATTTTTGAGGATTTTTTTGGTGATTTTGGAGGAGGTGGAAGATCAAGGAGTAGAAAGTCTAATAACAGAGGTTCTGACTTAAGGTATGATTTATCAATTTCTCTTGAAGAAGCTTATCATGGAAAAAAACAAGATATTAAATTTTCTACATCTGAACAGTGTGGAACGTGCAAAGGTAATGGATCAAAACCAGGTTATTCTCCAGACAGATGCTCATATTGTGGTGGGAATGGTAGAATAAGGTCTAATCAAGGTTTCTTTACTGTGCAACAAACCTGTCCTCAATGTAATGGAAATGGTGAAGAAATTACTAACCCATGCAATGACTGTAATGGTCAAGGTAAAAAACAAGCCTCTAAGAGAATTTCTGTAACAATTCCAAAAGGTGTAGACGATGGAACAAGAATAAGGCTCGCAGGAAAAGGTGAAGCAGGAACAAGAGGTGGAGCAACAGGAGATCTTTATTTGTTTATTAATGTTAATTCTCATAACTTATTTAAAAGATCAGATGAAAATTTGTTCTTCGAATTTCCACTTTCTTTCGCAGATGCTGCTTTAGGCACTACAATAGAAATTCCAACAATAGATGGTGGTAAAGCAAAGATTAAAATACCTGATGGAACTCAAAATGGTAAACAATTTAGATTAAAAGGTAAAGGGATGCCATTCATGAGAAGAGGGGATTTTGGAGATTTATATGTTCAAGTTAAAACAGAGGTTCCTGTATTTTTAAATAAAAAACAGAAAGAACTACTAGAACAATTTAGAGAGATTGAAAACGAAAAAACTAATCCAAGTATTAAGAAATTTTTTCAAAAAGCAAAAGATTTTTGGAAAAATAATTATTAATCCTAGAATTTTTAAATCATAAGGTATATTCATATCTAATGATTATTTGGCTAGCTTCCTATCCTAAAAGTGGCAACACCTGGTTAAGATCTATAATTTCATCTCTAATTTATACAGAAGATGGAATTTTTGATTTTAACTTACTTAAAAAAATACCACAATTTCCAAGCCAAAAATATTTTGAAGAATTCACAAATAATTTTTCTAATTTAAATGAAATAAAGAAATATTGGATAATTTCTCAAGATAAAATAAATTTAGATAAT
>CACEEO010000034.1 GCA_902558585.1 uncultured Pelagibacteraceae bacterium
CAAGCTTATGAAAAAGAAACAGGCACAAAAGTTGCGATGACAAGAGCAAGTAGTGGTGAAACTTTTGCTAAAATTAAAGCAGAAGGATCTAATCCAAAAGGAGACGTTTGGTTTGGAGGAACTGGTGATCCACACTTAACAGCTGCTCAGGAAAATTTGACAGAGAAATATAAATCAAAACATTTTGACGATTTATTACCTGCAGCTCAAAACCAAGCTAAAAATGCTGATTATAAATCTGTAGGGATTTATGTTGGTGCATTAGGTTTTGGATACAATAAAGATCTTTTAGCAAAAAAAGGTCTTCCAGCTCCAAAATCATGGATGGACTTAACTAAACCTATTTATAAAGGTGAAATCCAAGTAGCAAATCCTAATTCATCTGGAACTGCTTACACAACTTTAGCTACAATTCTTCAAATTTTTGGAGAAGATAAAGGTTGGGATTACATGAAAAAGCTTCATGCAAATATAAATACTTATACAAAATCTGGTTCTGCTCCAATTAAAGCGACTGGAAGAGGTGAAAACTTAATTGGTATTTGTTTCCAACACGATGGTGTTAAACAAACTAAAAAAGGTTTACCTGTTGTAACAGTATCTCCAGCTGAAGGAACTGGTTATGAAGTTGGATCAATGAGTATTATTGCTGGTGCAAGAAATATGAAGGAAGCTAAAAAGTTTTATGACTGGGCATTAAGTCCTGCAATACAAACTATGGTTTTCACTTCAGGAAAATCTTTGCAAGTACCATCAAATACTAAAGCAAAAGCTGATCCTGATGCTCCAGATTTATCTACAATTAACTTGATTGATTACAATTTTAAAGTTTATGGAGATAAAGCTACTAGAGCGAGCCTGTTATCCAAGTGGGATAACGATGTATCTGTAATTCCTAGATAATTTTAGGAATTAATGAGAGGACTCGTTATCTGTTGGATGCTCATAGGAGGATTGGGCTTCCTAGTCTTTCCATGGTATGTAACAGGTGACGGGTTTTTCTCAATAAACTGGATACTAGAATATTCTTTAGAGGATTATGGTTCTGTATTACCTCAAGTATTTATAAATAAAAAATATTGGCTTTTACCAATATTACTTCCTCTAATTTTTCCTTTAGCAACATTTAAATTAAATCAGAACAATCCGATATATTCTAAAATTTTCTTATACTCAGGGTTAATTGGTTTTTTTTACTTTTTTCTTCAGGGATTTTCTATTGGTATAAGAGGATGGAATTTTGAAATTTTACAATCTATTTTTGGTGATGTAGAAAATCAATTTGGTGTTGGTTCAGGTGCAGTTTTAACTTGTTGTACATTTGTATTTTATATCACTCATGGTCTATCAGCACGTGGGTGGTTGAATGGGGATAATTTTATAGTTGGAAGTATAGGTAGTATTATAATTTTAGTTTCAACTTTTGTATTTTTTCCAATTTTCAGAATGTTTGCAGTTGCTTTTAAAGGTACCGAAGGTGGATATGAAATAAGTAATTTTTCAGACAAAATATTTAATAAAGGAATTTGGGGGCTGGACTGCCTTTATAGTGATTATGCTTGTGGTGTTTTTTGGAATACCGTTACTATGGGTACACTCACTGCATTTTCATCAACAATTTTGGGGTTAGCTTTTGCTTTATTAGTTGCAAGAACTAGTTTCAGATTTAAGAAAACAATTAGGGTATTATCTGTATTACCAATAATTACTCCACCATTTGTAATTGGATTAGCGATAATAATTTTATTTGGAAGAACTGGTGTTGTGAGTTCGTTTCTTGAATGGGGATTTGACATTGAACCTTCTAGATGGATTTATGGTTTACCAGGAATATGGTTTGCCCAAACACTTGCTTTTACCCCTATTGCATTTTTAGTTTTAATTGGTGTTGTTGAAAGTGTCAGTCCATCTATGGAAGAAGCATCTCAAACCTTGAGGGCTTCTAAATGGCAAGTTTTTAAAACAGTTACCTTGCCATTAATGAGACCTGGAATAGCAAATGCGTTTCTACTTGGTTTTATAGAAAGTTTAGCAGACTTTGGTAACCCTTTAGTACTAGGAGCAGAATACGATGTATTATCTACTGAAATATTTTTTGCAATTGTTGGCGCTCAGTACGATGAAACTAAAGCAGCAATACTAGCTATGATTTTATTATCTGTTGTTCTAGTAGTATTTTATTTACAAAACCAATGGTTAGGAAAAAAATCCTATATTTCAATTTCAGGTAAAGGAGATAGTGGTGTTCATCCAGAACTTCCAAATAAAACAAAATGGGTAATTTATTCAACCGTGCTTCCGTGGGCTTTATTGACATTTATAATTTATGTAATGATCATGTTCGGTGGATTTGTAGAAATGTGGGGTGTTGATCATAGCTTTACGTTAAGACATTATATTGAAGCTTTTAGTGTTGATTGGGTAAAAGAGAGAGGTTTCTTATGGACAGGAACTGCTTGGAATTCCTTTAATACTACATTTACGATTGCTTTAATTTCCTCTTTACCAACTGCTGCAATAGGAATTTTAACTGCATATCTTCTAACAAGACACAAATTCAAAGGAAAAAATGCTTTTGAATTTGGTACGATGTTGAGCTTTGCAATACCTGGTAGTGTTATCGGTGTAAGTTACGTTTTTGCTTTTAATGTTCCTCCTCTTGAAATAACAGGAACTGGAATAATCTTAGTGATCGCATTTGTATTTAGAAATATGCCTGTTGGAGTTAGAGCAGGAATAGCTGCTATGAACCAGCTTGATCCACACTTAGATGAAGCTTCATCAACTTTAAACGCTTCTAGCGCCCAAACATTTAGGAATATAATTCTTCCTTTACTTAAGCCTGCCATTACAGCATCTTTAGTTTTTAGTTTTGTAAGAGCCATGACAGCAATTAGTGCAGTTATCTTCTTGGTAAGTGCAAATTATGACTTAGCTGTTTCATACATACTTGGTCGATTAGAAAATAATGACTATGGCCTTGCAATAGTGTATTCATCTGCATTAATTGTAGTAATGCTGATTACAATTACTTTGATGCAATTAATAATAGGAAAACGTAAATTAGGAAGAAGAGATCAAGACGCTGGAATTTTACAAGGAAATTTAGGATAATGAAAAAAGCAGAAGTAAAGTTTGAAAATATAACAAAAAAATTTAATGAAACTACAGCAGTAGATAATGTTAGCTGTAAATTTGAAGCTGGAACTTTAACTACTTTACTTGGTCCATCTGGTTGTGGAAAAACTACTTCACTAAGAATTATTGCAGGTCTAGAAAGAGCTACAAGTGGTAAAATATTAGTAGATGATGAAGACGTAACATTATTACCTGCAACTGACAGAGATGTATCAATGGTATTTCAATCTTATGCTTTGTTTCCACACATGAGTGTAATTGAAAATGTTTCGTATGGCTTAAAAATGGTAAATGTAAATAAGGAAGAATATATTCAAAAATCTTTAGAAACTCTAAAATTGGTAAATTTAGAGGGGTACGAAAACAGGATGCCTTCAGAACTATCTGGCGGACAGCAGCAAAGGGTTGCGGTTGCAAGAGCAATTGTGTTGGAACCAAAAGTACTGCTTTTTGATGAACCTCTTTCTAACTTAGATGCAAAATTAAGAAGACAAGTAAGAGAAGATATAAGAGAAATTCAACAAAAATTAGGAGTTACAACTATTTATGTAACCCACGACCAAGAAGAAGCGTTAGCTATTTCTGATAAAGTTATTGTGATGAATAATGCAGTCATCGCTCAAGAAGGTAGTCCAAAAGATCTTTATAATTTTCCACAAAATAAATTTGTAGCTAATTTTATAGGTGATGCAAATGTAGTAAAAGCTGAAATTTTAAATAAACAATCTAACTCTTATGATTTAAAAATAGCTGAAATGAATATTAAAGTGCAAAGTGATAAAGATTTTGAAAAAAATGTTTCTGTAGCGCTTAGACCTGAAAAAATTTCAATTAATAAAGATAAAAAAGAAAATTCTATTCATGCAACTGTAAATAACGCTTCATTTGTGGGTAGTAGTTATCAATA
>CACEEO010000035.1 GCA_902558585.1 uncultured Pelagibacteraceae bacterium
CACAGTGCCAGGTAATACCTGGCAGGGGAAACCCTAGGGAAAGTGCCACAGAAAATAAACCGCCATAACATGGCAAGGGTGAAAAGGTGTGGTAAGAGCGCACCGGTTCTATTGGTAACAATGAACGCTGGAAAACCCCACTGGGAGCAAGACTAAGTAGAGATGACATTGTTGAAAGACTAAAAGCCGTCCTTGGCTAGTCATCAGGGTTAGTTGCTTGAGCTTAAGAGCGATCTTAAGCCTAGACAAATGATAGGTTTAAATGACAGAACCCGGCTTATAGTTTATCTGGCACTTCAAATAAAAATATCTCTATAAGTTTCTTAGTTTGTTCTCATTTTATAAATACCAATGTCTATTTTCTTTATTATTAAAACAATAACAGTACTAAAATAATAGGTATTGACGTCTAGTTGTAAAACCCATAATATCCCATAAATTCCCATTTACGTGGGAATAAAGGAATTTATGTTTTATGTTTTTATCAACATACGAAAACAAATTAGACAAAAAAGGGAGAGTATCTGTGCCTGCTAGTTTTAGGTCACATTTATCCAACTTAGGTTACAATGGCGTTATTTGTTATCCATCGTTTAATAACTCATCTATAGAAGCATGTTCCCAAGATAGAATTGAAAAAATTTCTTCAGTAATTGATTCTTTAAATCCCTTTGAGGAAAAAAGAGATTATTTTGCAACATCAATATTGGCAGAAAGTATAAATTTTCAATTTGATAGTGAGGGTAGAATTTCACTTTCATCAAAATTATTAAAACATGCAAAAATAAAAAATAGCATGTTGTTTGTTGGTCAAGGCCAAACATTTCAAATATGGGAACCAACAGCATTTGAAAAATTTAAGATAACAGCGAGAAAAAAAGCAAATATAAATCGTGGTAATCTTAAATGGGAGCTTCAACATAACAAACAATAGGGGATAAAAGATGACAATTAACTTTAAAGCACCAGAGATAAAAGAGCTACAGCCACGACTACTAGTTTTAGGAGTTGGTGGAGCTGGCGGAAATGCAATTAACGAAATGATAGAAAATAATCTACAAGGAGTAGAATTTATTGCAGTAAATACTGATGCTCAAGATTTGAAGCTTAGTAAAGCAAAAACAAGAATTCAAATTGGTTTAAATTTAACAAAAGGTTTAGGAGCAGGTGCAAAACTTGACATAGGACAAGCAGCTGCCGATGAATCTTTAAATGAAATTGTAAACACACTTCAAGGTGCAAATATGGTTTTTATTGCAGCCGGTATGGGTGGTGGAACGGGCACTGGCGCTGCCCATGTCATTGCAAGAGCTGCTAAAGAATTAAATATATTAACTGTAGGTGTTGTGACTCTTCCATTTTTATATGAAGGCCCCTCTAGAATGAGAAGAGCACAACAAGGTTTGGAAGAGTTAAGAAAACATGTTGATACAATAATTGTTATTCCAAACCAAAATCTGTTTAAAATTGCAAATGAACAAACAACTTTTGAAGAGTCATTTAATCTTTCAAACAATGTTTTAATGCATGGTGTACAAAGTATAACAGATTTAATGGTCAGACCTGGTTTAATCAACTTAGATTTTGCTGATGTCGAAACAGTTATGGCGGCGATGGGTAAAGCTATGATGGGAACTGGTGAGGCTGAAGGAGAAGGCAGGGCTCTTAAAGCAGCAGAGATGGCAATTAGTAATCCATTAATTGATGACTACACTTTAAAAGGTGCAAAAGGATTATTAGTAAATATTACTGGTGGCAAAGATCTTAAACTTTTCGAGGTTGATGAAGCCGTAAATAAAGTTAGAGCAGAAGTTGATCCTGAAGCTGAGTTAATCATTGGAGCTATCACCGACACAGAATTAGACGGCAAGATGAGAGTATCAATTGTTGCTACCTCTTTAGATGGGCAACAGCCAGAATCAAAATCTGTTGTAAATATGGTTCATAGAATTCAAAACCGTAATCCAGGTTACTCTGATTTTTCAAACATGGGATCATCTCAATCTTTTAATTTTTCAAATACAACAGCATCAAATCCAATTACACATGGTGCGAATGCTTTAAAACTTGAAAATGAGGTTATCCATGAACAACATGCTGAAAGCTCTAATAATCAAATAATGAATGAAGAAGATGTTCAAAATACTAGCATGGAAAGTGAAAGTATAATTGAAGATAGTTCAGTTAATGAAATGGAAAAATCTTTTGCACAAGAGGCTATGGAAACTACTCATGAAGAAACCCAAGAAAACAATGTTGATGAAGAGCTTTCTAATGATCTCAAAGAATTCGGAGTTGATTCTGATGCGCCAGATTTATTCAGTTCAGAAAACGAAAGCTCAAGTTCAGATGAACTTTTATCTTCTGATCATGAGGAAGAAGATGATCTTGAGATACCAGCATTCTTAAGAAGACAAAAAAATTAATGGTCTTCCAAGAAATAAATGGACGCCACCATAGTACCGAAAATGCAAAAGCATTATCCGGTGCTGCTAAAAGAAATTATTAGCGTTATTTCCCCTCAACATGGTGGCACATTTATTGATTGTACCTTCGGTCAAGGCGGTTATTCCAAAAAAATTTTAGATTTTAAAAATACAAAGGTAATAGCTCTTGATAGAGATAAAGAGAGTGAAAAAATTGCCAATCAATTAAAGCAAAACTTTGAAGATAGATTTATTTTTAAAAATATTAAATTTAGTCAATTAAAAAATTTAAAGCTTAAAAATGAAAACATAAGAGGTATAATTTTTGATCTTGGTTATTCTTACACTCAAATAAAAGACCCACAAAAAGGATTATCATTCGATGCTTACGGTAAATTAAATATGCAACTGGGATTAAACAGTTATTCAGCAGAAGATGTAATCAATAAACTAGATGAAAAAGAATTAGATACAATTTTTAAATTTTTTGGAGACGAAAAAGAGGCAAAATATATTGCGCGCAATGTTATTAAAGAAAGATCTAGAAACATAATTGATACTAAAGGTTTAGTTAAAATTATTGATAAATCAAAAAAAAGAAAAAATTTTAAAGTTCATAATGCAACAAAGGTGTTTCAGGCACTTAGAATATTTGTAAATAAAGAAATAAGCGAATTGATTTATGGACTTATTAATGCTGCTAAAGTTTTAAAAAAAGGTGGTGTTTTGGGTGTAGTTACATTTCACTCTTTAGAGGACAAAATAGTAAAATATTTTTTTAAAAGTCTTTCTGAAAACAAAAGTATTTCACGATATAGCCCAGTTATAGAACAAGCTGAAACATTATTTAATTTAATTCAAAAAAAACCAATAACCCCTTCAGAAGAAGAGGTAAGCGAAAATCCACCATCTAGATCTGCTAAATTTAGATATGTAATAAAAAAAACTGATTTTTATAATTTTGATACTGATATTGAGGAACAATTCAGAAATTATATTGAAATTGAAAATTATGGAGACAAACTGTGAAAAAGTTTGCTTTAGCACTAGTGATTTTTTTTCTAGTCTTATCTACTGCAATAATAAAAAACACGACCAAACAAATAGAAGATGAAATATTTACAACAAAAGAGAGTGTTAGAGTTTTAAATTC
>CACEEO010000036.1 GCA_902558585.1 uncultured Pelagibacteraceae bacterium
GAATAAAGTTGTCCATAAAGCAACAAAAAAAATTATTAATCCAATTGATAAACTTAATTTTTTTCTGAAATAAATTATAATAAAAAAATTTATTATCGGTAACATCCTTGATAAATAACTACCAAGTACCTCTTCTTCAAAAAAAATTCCTGATATGTTAAAATTATCTTCATGATGATATTGACCTCTATTTCCAAATAAACTAACACCAGTAAAAATTTGAAATTGAGCATCAACAAAAATAATCAAAAGAAATATTAAAGAAATTAATGAAAGTTTTTTATTAAAATATTTATTCTCAAAAAAATATTTAGCACTAATAAGAAACAATATTAAACGTAAGTAAAAAAAGGCCTTAGTAATAATCAGTTCATTTTGGGACAAAATTGCTGAAAATAAAACAACTGTATAAAATAAGTAAAAAAAAATAAAAATATTTTCTCTAAAAATTTCAAATTTTTTTTTTTTTATTATTTCAAAAATAATTAAAATAGTGAAAAAATTAAGTAAAATTTCAGCTATCAATGGACCAACAGCTAGACCAATTGGAATAGAAAAAAATAAGAAATTTATGAAATTAGAATAATTTAATTTAAAGTCCTCACTAACACTCATAAGCTAAAATCTGAATATTTTTCTGGAAATAGATTTTTTAAATCAGCAAAAACTCCATTTTTTTTCTTTATTTTTAATAAATTTTTTAATTTTATTTTTTTAAATTCTTTATGTTTTAACCCAATAACTATAAGATCAAATTTGAACTCAAAATTTCTTAATTTATCTAGTAGCTTTATATTTCTAAATTTTTTGGAGGTGTTTCTGCTAGATTTAATATAGGGATCATAAGCATAAATTTTAGTATTCTTTTTTTCAATCATATTACATAAATCTATCATTTGTGAATTTCTAGTATCGGGACAATTTTCCTTAAAAGTTAAACCTAATATCAGTGCTTTTTTAGTTTTTTTAGGTTCTCTCAAAGCATATGAAATGTTTTTAAAGACCCAATTTGCCATACTGTCATTCAATTTTCTTCCAGCTAAAATAATCTTTGGTTTATAATTTTTTTTCTTTGAGATGTATGTAAGATAATATGGATCAGTACTTATACAATGCCCTCCAACTAGTCCAGGTTCATATCTATGAAAATTCCATTTTGTTGATGCGGCATCAAAAATTGATTTAGAATTCAATTTTAATTTTTGAAAAATAATTGAAAGTTCATTAAAAAGTGCAATATTGATATCTCTTTGCGTATTTTCAATTATCTTAGCAGCCTCAGCTATTTGTATACTTTCAGCTTTATATGTGCCTGCTTTTATTATTGATCTGTATAAATAATTTACTAAATTAAAACTTTCCTTAGTACACGCAGAAACTATCTTAACAATTTTTTCTAATTGGTGTGTATTATCACCCGGGTTCACTCTTTCTGGAGAATAACCACAATAAAAATATTTTTTACCAGATTTAATTAGTTTTTTTTCATTCTCATTATCTACCACATATTTTATTTTTGAGTTATTTTCTATGATTTTTGCACAAATATTTTCTGTGGTTCCAGGAAAACTTGTAGATTCAAAAATTACTAAATCTTTATGCTTAATTATTTTTGATATTAAAATACAAGCTTTTTTTAATGGTTTCAAATCTGGTTGTTTTTTTTTATTTACAGGGGTCGGTACAGTAACGATTAGAATATTACAATCACTTAAATCATTTAAATTGTGAGTAATATTTTTTTTTAAATTAAAAAGTTCATTTTTTTTTATTTGTAAAGTCATATCTTTTAATTTCTTTAGGTCAGAAATTTTATCTTTATCAATATCAAAACCTTTTGTTTTAAATTTTTTTGAAAATTTAATGAACAAAGGTAACCCAACATATCCCAATCCTATTATTCCTATTTTTATTTTTTTTTTAGGCATTTTCATTAATGTCATTTAAATATTTTTTTATAATTTTTTTTTCATCAAAATATTTTTTAGCAAGCTTCCTTCCATTTATTGAAAAAAATTTTTTTTTATAGCTAGATAAATTATGATATTTTATCATTATATTTGCTAGGTCAAATTCATTTTTAAATTTTTTTATAAAACCATTATAATTATTTTTAATAATTTGATCACAACCGCCTATTTTATTAGTTATTGCAGGACGTCCTGTTGAAATTGACTCTAACAACGATCTATTTAAACCTTCGGGATAATTAGTTGGCAGAACCACACAGTCTGAAATTTTCAAAATTTTTCTGATATCAGTAACATGATTAAGAAATTTTACTGCATTAATTTTTTTCCATTTACTTAGCTCTTCTTTAGAAATTGAATATTTATCTTTGGATGTACTTCCAACTGCAAGAAATTTAATTTTAGGATATTTTTTTTTTATGAGTATTGCGGCTTTTATGAATAAAATTATACCTTTAAGTTTTAAAAATCTACCTACAAACACAAAGGTAGTATTCTTATTAATGGACGGTTTTATGTATTTAAAGTGTTTCAAATTAATTCCTGTTCCATTAATCAAAAATAACTTTTCTTTAGGTACTAGTTTTTTTGATTGTAAAAGCTTAAAATCTTTATGAGTTACAGCATAAAACTTAAATATATTTTTCTGTGATATCTTAAAAAAAAAAAAAATTAATTTTTTAAAAAAAATATTTTTCGTCAAACTCAATCCAAATCCATCTAATGTATTAATAACTTTTATTTTTGAATTTTTTAGTAAAAAACTACTATATAATATTGGTTTTATAGTAAAATTAATTACAACATCTGGTTTATAGCTTTTAAATAAATTTTTTAATTCAAATAAAAGTTTAATTTCGTTAATAGGGTTTGTACTTTTTGAAAAAATTTTAATTGGTTTAGTTTTTGCTCCAAATTTTTTTAATTTGCTTATGGAATTATCTTTTAAAGATGAGACAAGAATATTATTTTTATTTTTAATAAATTCTTTAACAAAACTTGATCTGAAATTATAAACACTCCAGAATGAGTTTGAAATAATAAGAATTCTCATGTTTTTTTCTGAAATAAGATATATAAGTTTTTTTATAATTTAAAAGATATTTATAAGCAAATTTTTATATGATTAGAAATTATTCTTATTATTTTTTTTTCCTCATAATTATTTTTCTAGTTTCAAATTTATTACCTTGGACAAATCCTTACCCAGATTATGCTGTTTACAAACCTTTAGAAAATTTTGTTTTTTTCTGGCAATATGATGCAGATACTCCTGGTGAGGTTTTATCCTCTCTTTACTTTCCAGATTACTTTGAAAAAAATAATACACGATTAGAGAGACCTGGTTATCTTATTCCTTCATTTTTTTTTTCTAAAATTTTAATTTTTTTTAATGAAATTTTTCATCTAAATATTCCAAAATTATATTTAGGTGCAGCTGGTTACTTATCTACAAAATTTATATTTTATCTTATTGGTTTTATTATGTGTGTAAAAATATATGAAATGTATTTTAATGAAAAAACTTCTAAATTATTAACAATTTTATTATTTCTAGGTTGGGAAAGTGTTAGAATGATT
>CACEEO010000037.1 GCA_902558585.1 uncultured Pelagibacteraceae bacterium
TTCATCAGCTCAAACTAAAGCGATGAAAAAAGTTTCTGGTTCAATGAAACTAGAATTAGCACAATATAGAGAAATGGCAGCTTTTGCTCAATTTGGATCTGATTTAGATGCATCTACTCAGCAACTTTTAAATAGAGGCTCTAAACTAACTGAACTTTTAAAACAAAAACAATATTCACCTATGACTGTTGCAGAACAAGTTATTTCAGTATTTTGCGGAGTTAAAGGTTATCTGGACGATATTGATCTAAAAGATGTTGCTGAATTTGAGAGCAAGATTATTGAAAAATGTAAATCAGATAAGCCTGAAATTATCGAGTCAATTTTAACTTCAGGAAAACTTGAGGAAGATAAAGAAAAATTACTTGTTGAGGTAATCACTCAATTAAAAGGAAATTTTAAATCTTAATAATTTATGGCAAGTTTAGACGACCTTAAAAAAAGAATAGCTAGTGTAAAGTCTACACAGAAAATTACTAAAGCTATGAAAATGGTTGCAGCAGCTAAATTAAGAAGAGCTCAAGAAAGTGCTGAGAAGGGAAGGCCTTATTCTGAAAAAATGAATAATGTTATTTTGAATTTATCAAATGGTATATCTGATAAAGAAAATGCACCAAAGTTATTGTCAGGTACTGGTCAGGAAAAAACTCATCTTTGCGTAGTGATGACTTCTGATAGAGGTTTATGTGGTGGATTTAATTCTAATATTATTAAAAAAGCTAAAAGTTATTTTGCAAAAATTTTGGATGAAGGTAAAGAACTAAAAATTATTACAGTAGGCTCAAAAGGAAATGATCAATTAAAAAGAGTTTATGGCAACAAAATAATTGAAAATGTTTCTTTCAAAGAGTCTAAAAATGCAAATTATTTCGATGCTGACAAAGTTGGGAAAATGGTAATTGAAAAATTCGAGGCAGGTGAATTTGATGTTTGTACAATTTTTTACAATCAATTTAAAAATGTAATTACTCAAATTCCTCAAGCACAGCAAATTATCCCTTTAAATAATGAGGGAGAAGAAAATAGTTCAGAAGAAAGTTACGAATTTGAACCAGATGAAGATGAAATTTTAAGCAATTTATTGCCAAAGAATATTTCTACGCAAATATTTAAAGCAATGTTAGAGAATTCAGCTAGCGAGCAAGGGTCTAGAATGAGTGCAATGGATAATGCAACCCGAAACGCAGGTGAAATGGTTGACAAACTTACTATCGAATATAATAGAAGTCGTCAGGCAGCAATTACAAAAGAACTAATAGAAATCATATCAGGAGCAGAAAGTTTATAATTATGAGCAAAGGAATAATCACACAAGTTATTGGAGCGGTAGTAGACGTGAAATTTGATGGTGAACTACCAGAAATTTTAACAGCATTGGAATGTAAAAATGGAGATAACAGACTAGTTTTAGAGGTAGCACAACACTTAGGTGAAACCACTGTTAGAACTATTGCTATGGATGCTACTGAAGGACTAAAAAGAGGTGATGAAGTTACCAACACAAATGCTCCTATTCAAGTTCCAGTTGGGCCTGAAACTCTTGGAAGAATTATTAATGTAATTGGTGAACCAATTGACGAAAGAGGTGAAGTTAAAACCAAAGAAAGTTGGCCAATTCATAGAGCTGCACCTGAATTTAATGACCAATCAACAGAAACTGAAATCCTTGTAACAGGTATCAAAGTTATTGATTTGCTTGCACCGTATGCAAAAGGTGGAAAGATCGGATTATTTGGTGGAGCAGGAGTAGGAAAAACAGTTTTAATTATGGAATTAATTAATAACGTTGCAAAAGCTCATGGTGGTTTTTCAGTTTTCGCGGGAGTTGGAGAGAGAACTAGAGAAGGAAATGACCTTTATCATGAAATGATTGAATCTGGAGTAATTAAAAAAGAAGGAGCTGGTTCAAAAGCTGCTTTAGTTTATGGACAGATGAATGAACCCCCTGGAGCAAGAGCAAGAGTTGCACTTACAGGGTTAACTGTAGCTGAATACTTTAGAGATCAGGAAGGTCAGGACGTACTTTTCTTCGTAGATAATATTTTTAGATTTACTCAGGCAGGATCAGAGGTTTCAGCTTTGTTAGGAAGAATTCCATCTGCTGTTGGATATCAACCGACATTAGCTACTGATATGGGTAACCTACAAGAAAGAATTACGACTACAAACAAAGGGTCAATTACATCTGTACAAGCAATTTATGTGCCTGCTGATGATTTAACAGATCCTGCTCCAGCGACATCGTTTGCTCACTTAGATGCAACGACTGTACTTTCAAGACAAATTGCAGAAATTGGTATTTATCCTGCAGTAGATCCACTTGATTCTACATCAAGAATTTTGGATCCAAGAATTGTTGGAGATGAACATTATAGAGTAGCAAGAGATGTTCAAAGAATACTACAATCATATAAATCACTACAAGATATTATAGCTATTCTTGGTATGGACGAGTTATCTGAAGAAGATAAACTAGTTGTAGCAAGAGCAAGAAAAATCCAGAGATTTTTATCTCAACCATTCTTTGTTGCAGAAGTATTTACTGGTTCTCCAGGAAAACTTGTTGATCTTGACTCAACTATCAAAGGTTTTGATGCAATCTGTAAAGGTGAGTATGATCACTTACCTGAAGCTGCTTTTTATATGGTTGGAACAATTGAAGAAGCTATAGAAAAAGCTAAGAAAATGGAACAAGAAGCTGCTGCTTAATGAGCGAAGAGTTTAAAGTTGAAATAGTAAATCCTGAAAAATCTTTTTTAGTAAAAGATGATGTTTCAGAAGTTGTGGTCCCTGCTTTTGAAGGAGAGATGGGAATATTGAAGGATCATATTTCTATTATTTCCTTTTTGAAACCTGGGATAATTAAGATTTTATCAAAATCAGGTGATGAAAATTACTATGTTGAAGATGGTATTGTTGAGTTCAAAAATAACAATCTATCTATTTTAACAAGTACAATTTTTAATCTTGCTGATATGGATAAATCAAAGCAACAAGATTTACTTAAACAGGCAGAAGAAGAGGCTAATAAAACTGATATTAACGATCAATCTAAGTATTTAGCAGATCAAAAAGTTGAAGTTTTAAAAACTCTAAATTAATTTTTTTACTTTTTCTTTAAGCTCTTTGTAAACATGATGTTTAAAATCAACCACTACATCAGTAATTAAATCTAAGTCAATCCACTTCCAATCCAAAAACTCTGGATTTGATGTATTTATGTTTATTTCATTATCATTTCCAATAAATCTCATTAAAAACCATTTTTGCTTTTGACCTTTGTATTTACCTTTCCAAATGATACCTAGTAATCTATCAGGTAAATCATAGGTTAATGTACCATCGAGCTCTTTTATAAGTTCTACGCTTTTGATACTTGTTTCTTCTTCTAGTTCTCTAAATGCAGCTTTTAAATTATCCTCTCCCTCATCAACACCACCCTGAGGCATTTGCCAAAAATTTTTAGGATTATCTATTCTTTTTGCTACGA
>CACEEO010000038.1 GCA_902558585.1 uncultured Pelagibacteraceae bacterium
AGGGTATCGTAGGAATTTCATTTTCTCTTAATTTTTCTATTTTTTCTATTTTTTTTTGTAAATCTTTGTTTTCGGAATCATATTTTTTGCAAAATTTTGCATTGTTAAGAGTATATTCATGACCACAATAAATTTTTGTGTCTGCTGGTAATAATTTAATTTTGTTTAAAGATTCAAACATTTCCTCATAAGAACCTTCGAATATTCTTCCACAACCAAGTGAGAAAAGTGTATCTCCGGTAAAAACTATTTTTTCTTTAAAAAAATTAAAACAAATATGGCCTGAAGTATGTCCAGGTATATGCATAATTTTAGCTTCAAAGTTTTCGGCTTTCCATATTTGATTATCTTCTAACAATATTTCTATCTCTGGTATTCTTTTCGAGTCTCCTTTAAAACCTACAACAACTGATCCATATTTTTTTTTTAATTCTTGATTTCCTCCAATATGATCATAGTGATGATGAGTATTAAGAATGTATTTTAATTTTATATTTTTATTCTTTAGGAAATTTATTATTGGCTCAGCCTCACTGGGATCTACAATACACGCAGAATTGTTACTTTCGTCTATTATTAAATAGCTATAGTTGTCTTGAAGACAAGGTATAATTTCAATACGCATTTTATTTTTCTATCAAAAATATACCAAGATCTGCAAACAAATTTTTAACGCCTAAATTACTCTGATTTATTGTTGATTTATTAAGATTGTTTAAAGCGAGTGATTTAAAAATCTTTATATCTTTTGATTTTACAAAATGAAAAAAATCTTTGATTGTGCACATGTGTAAATTTGGAGTGTTATACCATTCATCTGGTAATGTTTTTGTAATTGGCATTGTACCTTTAAATAATAAATGAAATCTTACTTTCCAGTATCCAAAATTAGGAATCGTAACTATTGCCTTTTTTCCAACTCTTAAAAGTTCATCTAAAACTAATTCAGGATTAAGAAAAGCTTGAAGGGTTTGACTTAAAACAACATAATCAAATGATTTGTCTGGAAATTGCTTTAAATCTTTTTCAGCATTTCCTTCAATTACAGTTAAACCTTTAGCAATACATTCTTGCACTTTTTCTTTTGAAATCTCTAATCCTCTTATATTTATATTTTTATTATCCTTTAGAAATTTCATCAAAGTTCCATCAGCACAACCTACATCTAAGACTTTCTTATCTTTTTCAATTAAATCTGCTATTACCTGAAATTCATTTTTCATAATTAATTTTCTTCGTAAGATTTATCTAAAAAGTTTTTAAGTGCACTCAAGAAATCAGGAATGTCTAACAAAAAGGAGTCGTGACCTTTATCTGACTCAATTTCTGCAAATCCAACATCAGCTCCTATGGAGTTTAAAGCAATCACAATATCTTTGTTTTCTTGGGTTGGATAAAGCCAATCTGAAGTAAAAGAAATTATAAAAAATTTCGCGTTTGTATTTATAAATGCTTCTGAAAGATTACCATTGAATTGCTTAGCTAAATCAAAATAATCCATAGCTCTAGTAATATAAAGATAACTATTTGCATCAAATCTATCTACGAAAACTGAGCCCTGATATCTTAAATAACTTTCTATTTGAAAATCAGCGTCAAATCCAAATTTAAGATCTTCTCTTTCTTGTAACTTTCTTCCAAATTTTTCCTGCAAACCTTTTTTAGATAAATAAGTAATATGAGCTGCCATTCTAGCTACTGCCAATCCTTTTCCAGGATTAGTATCGTTTGATGTATAATTCCCATCTTTCCAGTTACTATCAGCTGTAATAGCTTGTCTACCTAGTTCGTTAAAAGCAATATTTTGAGCTGAATGACTAGATGTGGTTGCTATCGGTATCACTGTTTTGGATTTATCAGGAAAGTTGCTAATAAACTGAAGGACTTGCATACCTCCCATTGAACCACCAGTTATAGAAAACAGTTTATCAATACCAAAATGATCAAGTAAATTATATTGAGCATTCACCATATCATTAATTGTAATAACTGGAAAATTTGTTCCAAAAATTTTTTGGTCAGTACCTTTATGACTTGGCCCGTATGATCCCATACACCCACCAATTACGTTAGAGCAAATAACAAAATATTTATTCGTATCGATAGCCTTATCAGGACCTACTGCATAACTCCACCAACCCTCTTTGTTAGTTACAGGGTTTATTCCGGTTACAAATTGATCTCCTGTTAGAGCATGAAAAACCAATATTGCATTATCTTTTTTTGAATTAAGTGAACCGTAAGTTTCATAGGCTATAGGAAAATCTTTTATGGTCTTTCCACAGTCTAATTTTAGTGGTTTCTTTACAATTAAAGTTTTTATGTTTTTCTCTGTATTCATAGTTTTTGACTGTTTCGAATTGTGAGAAAAAAAACTATTTTAGCGGTTTTTTTTAAGCGCTCGCAATTCAGTTAAATCAGCGCATAATTTTTTTACTAGAACTTATTTATTATGTCAATTTTTTAAAAAATCCTCTTATTCTCTATAAAATTTTGTAATTTTATCTATAAAGAGCACATAAATTAAAAAAAATGATAACTCCAAATTTCAAAAAATTTAAAATTGAGGCTTATAGGCCTGGTAAATCAAAAGTTAAGAAACTTAAGAACGTGATTAAGCTTTCTGCAAATGAGTCTGCTTTAGGTATGAGCCCTAAAGCAAAGAAAATAATATCAAATAAAAATCTGAATATAGATAAATATCCAGATGGAAAATCTCGAAATTTAAGAAAAGCAATATCTAAAGCTTATAAATGTAATTCTGAGAAAATTATTTGTGGAGCTGGTTCAGATGAAGTTATTCAAATGCTTTGTCAGTTGTTTTTAAACCCAAAAGATGAGGTTGTGGTACCAGAGTACAGTTTTTTAATGTACAGAATTTACTCAAAAATTGTAGGTGCAAAAGTTGTATTTGCAAAAGAAATTAATTTTAAAGTTTCAGTAAATGAAATTTTAAAAAAAATAACAAAAAAAACTAAAATTGTGTTTATAGCTAACCCAAACAATCCTACAGGAACTTACTTAACGAAAAAAGAAGTTTTAGAATTAAGAAAAAGATTAAATAAAAAAATTTTACTAGTTATAGATGATGCCTATGCAGAATATATGAAAAACAAAGATTATTCATCTGGGTTAGATTTGTTTAAAAATAAAGACAATGTTTTCATCCTTAGAACTTTTTCTAAAATGTTTGGATTAGCTTCTCTGAGAGTAGGTTGGGGATATGGATCAAAAAAAATAGTTGATGCGCTAAATGTTATAAAACCACCATTTAATGTAAATGGTATTGCTCAATTAGCTGCCACCGAGTCACTGAAGGATAAAGCTTTCATAAATAAATCGATTAGACATAATTTATTATATTCTGAAAAAATTAAGAAATTTCTTGAGACATATAATATTTTTTCAAATTCAGTTTCAGCAAATTTTTTGTTACTTAATTTTGAAAAATGCAGATATTCAGCAAAATTTC
>CACEEO010000039.1 GCA_902558585.1 uncultured Pelagibacteraceae bacterium
AGAGATATTTTAGTCCCGTATTGCGTAAGCTTTTACACCTACTTCTGCAACATCAGTTCCAAGTTTTTCAGCTTGTGCACTAATTCTAAGACCAATTGTTTGTTTTAGAACTCTAAAAGTTATGTAAGAAAGTATGAAACTAAACAAACATACTGCAATTACTCCTGTTAATTGAGTTCCAAAATTTGTATCTGGGTTACTTATTGGAACAACTAAAGTTCCAAATATTCCTGCAAACATGTGTACAGGGATTGCACCTACTACATCGTCAATTTTTTTACTTTCTAAAAATTTTGTACCAAAGTACATAATCAATGATCCAATTGCTCCAATTACAATTGCTAATACGGGACTTGGAGTTAAAGGTTCAGCTGTAATTGCAACTAATCCAGCTAATGCACCATTTAACATCATGACGATATCAGTTTTTCCACCAAGTAATCTTGTAACCACAGCAGCAGCAACTGTACCAGCAGCACCTGCTAAATGAGTATTAACTGCAATTTTACTAATTGCATTTACATCATCAAAAGTTCCCATAGCTAATTGGCTAAAACCATTAAAACCAAACCAACCAAACCATAGTAAAAATGTTCCAAGTGTTACTAATGGGATTGAAGATGCAGCAAATGGTACTAAAGATTTAGTTTCTCCTGATTTAGAAAATCTTCCTTCTCTTGCACCTAAAACTATGACTCCTGCTAAAGCAGCAGCACCACCACATGCATGTACCAAAGTTGATCCAGCAAAATCAGAAAAACCAGAAGTTGCCAACCAACCTCCACCCCACTGCCAACCCATTGAAATTGGATAAATAATTCCTGCCATGATTGCAGCGAAAATAAAGAATGGCCAAATTTTAATTCTTTCAGCTACAGCTCCAGAAACTATAGAAGCAGTTGCACATACAAACATTGTTTGAAAAAACCAATCTGAATAATCCGAGTAACCAGTAGCTAATTCTGATGAATCACTCCACATTGAGAAAGATCCAATAAAGCCACCTTCAGGAACACCGTAAGCTAAATTATAGCCACATAGAAAAAAAATTAATGAACAAATTGCGAATTTACCAATATTTTTAGCTGCAATTGTTGATACACTTTTTGTCGTTACTAATCCGCTTTCAAGCATACAGAAACCTGCAGCCATAAAAGCTACTAATACTCCACCTAGATAAAATCCAAGTGAGTTAAAAATATATTGTCCTTCAGCTGACATTGTTGTTTCTGCTGAAGCAAAGTTAGATAAGCTTAATAATGATATTAAACTTATAATAAAAGTTTTTAGAATATGAGTCATTATCTCTCCTTGTTAAGAGATGTTTTTTATAAAAATTTTTGAAATAAAGAATTGCTCATAGAACAATAGTGTTATGTTGTATAAGCATGTGTAAAATAAAAAGGCCCCATTTCTGGGGCCTTTACTTAACTAACTAGAGAGAGAGATTTAGTTAATTCTTTTTTTACAGAGGCTCTTCAATGAGATAACGACATGGAGATCGAAGAGCCTCTATATTGCATTGCATGCAATTAGTCACGTATTGCGTATGCTATTACTCCTGTTTCTGTAACGTCAGTACCTTTGGTTTCAGCTTCTTTACTTAATCTAATTCCAAACGTAGCCTTCATTATTGACCAGATTATATAGGACACAGCAAACACAAATATGTTAATTGAAAGTACACCAATTAATTGTGCACTAAACGATGCATCAGCGTTTGTTAATGGCACTGCTAATGTTCCCCAAATTCCAGCAAACATGTGAGCTGGAATTGCACCTACAACATCGTCAAGTTTGAAACTGAATAGTAATTTAGTTCCAAATACTACGATCAATCCACCAACAGCTCCAATGAAAATAGCTGCTAAAGGCGATGGTGCTAATGGTTCAGCTGTAACAGCTACAAGACCACCAATTGCTCCGTTTAACATTTGAATTACATCTGTTTTACCAAACATTAATCTTGTGATTATTGCAGCAGCCATAACACCACCACAAGCAGCAAGATTAGTATTGATAAATATACTTGATACAGCAACTGCATCGTCAAATGTTCCAATAGCTAGTTGAGATCCACCATTGAATCCAAACCAACCTAACCATAATATAAATACTCCAACAGTTACTAATGGAATTGAAGAAGCAGCAAAAGGTTTAATTGCTTTCGCTTCACCTTTACTATCAAATCTTCCATATCTAGCACCTAACAACATGATACCTGCTAAAGCAGCTGCACCACCTGTTGAGTGTACTAATGTTGATCCAGCAAAATCAGAGAAGCCTAGTTCTGCTAACCAGCCTCCACCCCATTGCCAACCCATAACGATTGGATAAATTACTCCAGCTAAAAGAGCTGCGAATAAGAAAAATGGCCATAGCTTAATTCTTTCAGCCATAGCACCTGAACAAATTGAGACTGTTGTTGCACAGAATACCATTTGAAAGAACCAGTCTGATCCATCTGCATAACCTGTATCAACTGCACTTGCATCTGACCAAGGTGTAAATGTTCCAATGTATCCTCCTTCAGGAATTCCATAAGCTAAATTATAACCGAAAAGCCAAAACATAATTCCAGCAATTGAATATAGGCCTATATTTTTAGCACAAATTACTGATACACTTTTTGAAGTTACCATACCAGACTCTAGCATTGCAAAACCAGCTGCCATGAACATGACAAGGAAACCACAAATTAAAAATAGAAGCGAATTAAATATCGCTTGAACTTCTCCAGAGACAGTAGTCTCTGCCATACCAGCGCTACTCATGTTTAATAAAAATATTAAACTAAGAAGTGGTGCTGATATTTTTTTTATTATTTTAGTCATTAGACCTCCACTTGATTAAGAGGTGTCTTATAGTTTTATTAATTTTTAAAACTAACGCTGATTAGGAAAATTGGGTATGCAGTTTTTGCATATAGTAACAGCCCTGAACGTGTTTTTAAAACGTTAGGGCTGTTAAAAAAAAATATTATCTGTTGAATACTTCTTTTAAAGCTTTAGCTGGTAAGAATTTTACTTTTTGAGAAGCAGCGATTTGAATCTGCTCACCCGTTCTTGGATTTCTTCCAACTCTTGCTTTTCTTTTAGCTACTTTGTACGTACCAAACCCAGCAATTTTTACTGAGTCATCACCTTTTAGAGCATCTAAAATAGTGTTGGTAATTGTATCAAAAGTTC
>CACEEO010000040.1 GCA_902558585.1 uncultured Pelagibacteraceae bacterium
GAAGTGCACGACTTACAATTACACTCATTGCATAAGAAAGATATGATGAGCTCATCTCATCATGCATTGAGATTAATTTTATATTTTTATCTTTAAACTCTTCAGTATTTTTCATAGAAGTTAAAATGGAATTTCATCATCCATATCTGACACTTGTGAAGAATCCTCAATATTATTTTGTTGAGTTGTGTCATTTTGAATTCCACCACCAGAATTTCCTCCGCCCAACATCGTAAGTGAAGAATTATATCCTTGTATAACTATTTCAGTTGAATATTTGTCTTGTCCCGATTGTTCATCTTTCCATTTTCTTGTTGTAAGTTGTCCCTCAACATAAACTTGAGCTCCTTTTTTTAAGTATTGTTGAACAACATTTACTAAACCTTCGTTAAATACAACTATACGGTGCCACTCAGTTTTTTCTTTTCTTTCACCTGTGTTTTTATCTTTCCAGGATTGACTTGTTGCAAGGCTTAATCTGGCTACACTTTTGCCATTTACCATTTGCTTAATTTCAGGATCTGCGCCCAAACGACCAATTAATAATACTTTATTTAAACTTCCAGCCATAATATTTAATATTTGTTAAATTAGTTAATTAGAATTATATCACAATTCTTCTGAATATTAATTTTATTAACTCAAAGCAACTAAAATTATGATGAAAAAGATAGTTATTAAGGGCGCTAAAGAACATAATTTGAAGAATGTTACTGTAGAGATTCCAAAAGACAAATTTGTGGTCATAACGGGTCTATCAGGGTCAGGAAAATCGTCTTTAGCTTTTGATACAATCTATGCAGAGGGTCAGAGAAGGTATGTGGAGAGTTTATCTGCCTATGCTCGTCAATTTTTAGATAAAATGAAAAAACCAAATGTTGATTTAATTGAAGGGTTAAGTCCAGCTATTGCAATAGAACAAAAAAATACCTCAAAAAATCCAAGATCTACTGTTGCAACTGTAACAGAAATTTATGATTACATGAGGGTTTTATATGCTAGAGCAGGTATCCCTTACTCACCATTCACAGGTAAACCAATAACCTCACAAACAATTACACAAATAGTAGATTTAGTTAAAAAATTACCAAAAAAATCAACAATATATATTTACGCTCCAGTAGTGAGGGGTCGTAAGGGTGAATATAAAAAAGATATTTTAAGTTACAAAAGAAGAGGTTTTAGAAAAATTAAAATTGATAATGTTTTATATGATATTGAAAAATCACCAAATCTAGATAAAAAACTTAAACACGATATCTCAATCTTAGTCGATAGAATAGTTTTAAATTCTAAACTTGGTAATAGGTTAGCTGAAAGTATTGAAACAGCTGTAAATTTAGCTAACGGTTTAGTTTTTGTAGAATATGAAGATGAAACACTTCCTCAAAAATTTAGAAAAATTGAAAAATTAATTTACTCTACAAAATTTGCATGCCCTGAGAGTGGTTTTACAATCGAGGAAATTGAGCCAAGACTTTTTTCATTTAACAGTCCCTATGGAGCTTGTGAAGAGTGTGAAGGAATTGGTATGAAGTTAAATGTTGATCCAAATTTAGTTGTTCCTGATGAAAGAAAAAGTTTAGCAGATGGAGCAATAGAACCTTGGTCTAAATCAACCACATTATATTATGCTCAAACTTTAGCATCTTTAGCAAAACATTATGGTTTTTCTTTAGATGAAAAATGGAAAAAATTACCTAAAAAAATTAGAGATATTATTCTTTATGGCTCAGATGAAGATGAGATTAAATTTAATTATGACGATGGATACGAGAAATATTCTTATAAAAAAACCTTTGAAGGTGTAATTAATAATCTTGAACGAAGATTTTTAGAGTCTGATAGTGAATGGAAAAGAGAAGCAATAGCTGAATATCAATCTGATACTGCCTGTGAAGCCTGTAATGGTGATAGATTAAAAGAAGAAGCATTATGTGTAAAAATTAATGATCTTAATATTAGTGAAGTAACAAAAAAATCTATTTTAGACGCAGCAGAATGGTTTAAAAATTTAGAAAACAACCTTGATAAACGACAATTTAAAATAGCAGAACATGTTTTAAAAGAAATCAACGAAAGATTAAATTTTCTTTTAAATGTTGGTCTTGATTATTTAACATTATCTAGAGAATCTGGAACTTTATCAGGTGGTGAAGCTCAAAGAATAAGATTAGCTTCACAAATTGGGTCTGGTTTAACAGGTGTATTATATGTTTTGGATGAGCCTTCAATTGGTTTACACCAAAAAGATAATGTTAAACTGATTAATGCACTAAAAAGATTGCGAGATCTTGGTAATACCGTCATTGTTGTTGAGCATGATACAGAGACAATGGAAAATGCAGATCATATCATTGATCTAGGTCCTGAAGCTGGCATTAATGGTGGTGAGATAACAGCACAAGGATCATATGATGCAATTAAAAAAGATAAAAATAGTATTACAGGTCAATATCTTGCAAATAAAAAAACAATTGAAATTCCTAAAACTCGACGTTTAGCTAAAAATGGAAGATTTGTAGAAATCAATGGTGCAAGTGGAAATAATTTGAATAATGTAAATCTTAAAATTCCAACTGGAACATTTACCTGTGTTACTGGTGTTTCTGGAAGTGGAAAATCTACCCTAATATTACAAACATTGTTTCATGCTTTAAATTTAACTTTAAATAATAAAGCAAGAAAAACACCTAAATCATTTAAAGGTTATAAGGGCGTAGAATTAATTGATAAAATAATTGACATTGACCAATCTCCTATTGGAAGAACCCCTAGATCAAATCCGGCAACATATACAGGGGCCTTTGGACCTATTAGAGATTGGTTCACAAGCCTGCCAGAGTCCAAAACAAGAGGATATAAACCAGGAAGATTTTCTTTCAATGTTAAAGGAGGTAGATGTGAGGCTTGTGAGGGTGATGGTGTAATTACATATGAAATGCATTTTTTGCCTGATGTTTATATACAGTGTGATGAATGTAAGGG
>CACEEO010000041.1 GCA_902558585.1 uncultured Pelagibacteraceae bacterium
GATATTGAGCTTATGTCTAAGATATCGTCTATGGTAAATATCCCAGTTATTGCTTCTGGTGGCGTTGGAAATTTGGATCATTTGGTAGATGGAATTAAATTAGGAAATGCTAGTGCAGTTTTAGCAGCATCAATATTTCACTATGGCAAACATTCCGTAAAAGAAGCTAAGGAGTATTTGGATTCAAAAGGAATTCCTGTTAGAATTTAATATGCTTAATACATTAGAAAACTTAATCAAACTTGCAAGAGAGAGAAAATCTTCACCTGCTGAAGGTTCGTACACTAATAAGCTGCTTACTGACAAATCATTAAGCAAGGCAAAAGTTTTAGAGGAAGTTAATGAATTGATTGAGGCTGTGGAGGAAAATTCTAATAAGATCCATGAAGCTGCAGATGTATTTTACCATTTGCTAATCTATCTTGAGGCAAATGACATTAAAATTGAAGAAGTAATGTCAGAATTGGAAAAAAGGAAAAAATGAGTTACGACAATAATAATATTTTTGCAAAAATTTTACGTGGCGAAATTCCTTGTAATAAAATTTATGAGGACGATTTTGTTTTATCATTTCACGATATCAATCCACAAAAAAAAATTCATGCTTTAGTAATCCCTAAAGGAAAATATATTAATTTAGATGATTTTAGTCTGAATGCTTCACCGGTTGAGATGGTCGGGTTATTAAAAGGTATTAATATAGTTGCTAAAAAGCTTGGTATTTCAACAGAAGTAGGTAAGGGCTATAGAACTTTAGCAAACATCAGTGATCATGGTGGACAAGAAGTACCTCATTTGCATTTTCATCTTTTTGGAGGCGAACGTGTTGGGAAAATGGTTGAGTGATCAAGGAAGTTAAAAGAAATTATTTAGAAATAAACTCAATTCTTGATTTAAAAGAAGGAGATAAACCTACAAATGATTATTCTTTACATTTAATTGATCCAATTAATTTCCAGTTGAATAAATTTTTTTACAAATCAATAGGTAAAAATCATAATTGGATAGATAGATTGTCATGGTCAGAAGAAAATTGGATGAAATATGTTTCATCTGAAAATGTTAGAACTTATGTATTTAAATTTAAAGATGATTTAGTAGGTTTCTTCGAATTAATTTTTCACCCAGAAAAAAAAGAAACTGAAATTGCTTATTTTGGAATATTGGAGGAATTTCAAAATAAAAAATTAGGTTCTTATTTGTTATCTGAAGCAATTAAAAAATCTTTTGCAAACAATGTTCATCGTGTTTGGGTGCACACATGTTCGTTAGATCACAAAAATGCTTTAAACAATTATATTTCAAGAGGAATGAAAATATTTAAAACTGAAATTTTAAATATTTAATCCCGAACAGGAAGCTCAAATAGGTTTTTTGGAAGTGTTCTATTTTTACTTATCAATGATAAAAAAGTAATATTAAAATTTTGATAAATATCCCTATTTTGCCAACCAATTAAATCATATGTCTTATTGTCAAAAAATATACTTAACTCATTATTGTTTTCGGAAATTGTATAATTAATTAAATTTCCATTAATAACTCTTTCCTCTAAATTTGTAATCTTATCAATTAAAAATTGTTTATCTAAAATAAAGTTAAGTGGTGTTTTATCTAATGGATAAATATAATAACTTGATCTTGATTTTATTACTAAAGATCTTCCATTAGATACTAATAATTTGTTATTACTTGTTGAGTATTTACAAAATATTTTTTTTGGATATTCAATTGTACAATTACCGTTTTCCATTTTACCATTACTATTTTGTTCAAATGTGAAGTCAACATTCTTGATACTTTTTAAGTTCTCAACTATTTTTTCACTATTATTTGCATGAGCATTAAAAATAATAAATGAAGCTAAGAGAGCTAAAATATATTGTAACATTAAAGAACGTCTCTTTTTCCCACATGGTTAGCCTTGCTCACAAAGCCGTCAGCTTCCATCATATCAATTATTCTTGCAGCTCTATTATAACCAATTTGAAGTTTTCTTTGTAAGAATGATGTTGATGCTTTCCCTTCTGATCTAATTATTTCTAGAGCTTTTTGGTATAATTCATCTTTTTCATTTTGATTAGAAATATCTCCAATTTCTTTTTCATCCACAAAATTTAAAATTTCATCAACATAGTCTGGCTCTGCTTGTAATCTTAAAAAATTATTTATTTTTTCAATTTCATTATCAGATACAAAAGGTGCATGTATTCTTACTATTCGATTTGCAGATGACATATAAAGCATATCACCCTTGCCCAATAATTGCTCTGCCCCTTGTTCACCAAGAATAGTTCTGCTGTCTATTTTTGAAGTTACTTGAAATGATATTCTAGTAGGAAAATTTGCTTTAATTGTTCCAGTTATCACATCAACGCTTGGTCTCTGTGTTGCCATGATGATATGTATTCCCGCAGCTCTTGCCATTTGTGATAATTTTTGAATATAATTTTCTATTTCTTTACCCGCAACAAGCATTAAGTCTGACATCTCATCAACAACTACCACTATGTAAGGCATTGGAAGCTTATGTTTAGAGTTATAGCCATCAATATTTCTAACACCCTCTTTGGTCATCAATCTATATCTACTCTCCATTTCTTTAACTACCCATCCTAGAACAGATGCTGCTTTTTTGGCTTCAGTGATAACAGGACATAACAAGTGAGGAATCCCCTCATAAGTTGATAATTCGAGCATTTTAGGATCAATTAAAATAAACTTACATTTATCAGGTGTATGCCGGTAAAGAAGAGAAAGTATAATTGTATTAATACAAACAGATTTACCAGATCCAGTGGTTCCTGCTATAAGAAGATGAGGCATTGAATATAAATCTCCAACTATAGGTTTTCCAGAAATACTTTTTCCTAGTGCAATTGGTAATTTAACATCTTTGTTTTTAAAATCTGAATTGCTTAA
>CACEEO010000042.1 GCA_902558585.1 uncultured Pelagibacteraceae bacterium
TACATCATCGATGCATTGCTTGGAGAAATAGATTTTTCAAATTCTAATATAATTTACCTTACTGATGTTAACGCTTTAATTAAATTAAAAAATAAAAACAACGTATATATTAAATCGGATTATGGAAAATATAATTCTGAAAACTTTAATACTATATTTTCAAAAAATGTAACAATTGATTATCTTGAAAATCAAATTATTGGAGAATATCTTGACTTTTCATTCGAGAGAAATTCGATGATAATTTCTAGAGATGTAATTTATACTAACCCAGAAAATACGCTTAAAGCTGATGTTATAGAGGTAGATATTAAAAGTAAGGACACAAAAATATTTATGTTTGACAATCAAAAAAAGGTTAATATTAAGAGTAAAAATTAATGGCTATCATAAAAAAATTTAGAATTAAATCTTTCAAAAATAATAACTCAATTATTAAATTTGAAAACATATCTCTAGCCTATGGTAATAGGCTAATATTAGACAATATAAATTTTAATATTAATGAAGGACAGATTTTTGGAATGCTTGGCCCAAATGGAGTGGGTAAATCAACTATATTTAATTTAATAACCGGATTAATTACTGCTCGTACTGGGAAAATTAAAATAGCTGGAGAAGATGTTACGAATTATCCAATTTATCTTAGAACAAAAAAATTTAAAGTTGGGTATGTCCCTCAGTACGGTGGTTTCTTTAATGATCTTACTTTGCATGATAATTTAAAAGCAATTAGTGAAATAGTGATTGATAAAAAGAGTTATAGAACTGAAAGAATTAATTATTTAATCTCAAAATTTGAATTAGATAATTTAAAAGATATAAAGGCCAAATTCTTATCTGGTGGACAAAAGAAAAAATTGGTAATCGCATTATCACTTATAAGCCAACCTAAAGTTCTACTTTTAGATGAATGTTTTGCAGCTTTAGATGTTTTAACAATAAAGATGCTTCAAGAGATAATTGTAAATTTACAGAACGAGAATAAAATAACGATTTGTATTTGCGATCACCAGGCTAGAGATCTTTTAGCTTGCGTTGATGTTGCAATGATTTTAAGTAATGGTAAAATAATAGCACAAGACTCACCTTCAAATTTAGTTAAAAATATAAAAGCTAGAGATGCTTATTTTGGTGAAAATTTTAAAATAAATTAATATTTATAAATGCCAAATGTAGTAGTCATAAAAAAAAAAATTAATCAATTCAAAAAAAAAATAACTGTTAGCGGTGACAAAAGTATAAGCATTAGATGGGTATTATTTTCCTCTTTAGCTAATGGTGTTTCAACTGCAAAAAATTTATTGATTTCAGAAGATGTAATTGCAGCAATTAATGCAATTAAAAAACTCGGAATTAAATCAAAGATTAAAAAAAATGAATGCAAAATATACGGTAAAGGATTACATGGTTATAAATATAGAAAAGGTATTACAATCGACGCTAAAAATTCTGGAACACTTGGCAGACTTATTCTTGGAAATATAATAAACTCACCTTTTCCAATAAAACTTATAGGTGATAAAAGTTTATCAAAAAGAGATTTTAAAAGAATTACCGATCCATTAAGTAAGTTTGGAGTAAATTTTAAATTACGTAAGAATAAGTTTCTACCTTTAATATTAAAAGGTTCAAATAAACTTAAACCAATTAGATATTTAGAAAATAAAGGTTCAGCTCAATGTAAAAGTTCTGTGATTTTAGGAGGATTGAGAACAAATGGTACAACTATCATTAAAGCAAAAAAATCAAGAAATCATACAGAGCTTTTGTGTAAATATTTAAATCTTCCAATAACTGTAAATAGCAAGAATAACTATGATAATATTACAGTTACAAAAGCTAATAAAATAAAAAATTTAAATTATAATATTCCATCAGACATTAGCTCTAGTGCATTCTTTATAGTGCTTACTGCTTTGGCAAAAAATTCAGAATTAATTATTAAGAACGTTAATGTAAATCCATCTAGAATTGGAATACTTCAAATTTTAAAAAGAATGGGTGTTCAAATTTTATTAAAAAACTGTAAATATTATAAAGGAGAAAAGATTGCAGATCTTAAAATAATTAGCCCTAAATTGTTAAAGCCAATAAACTGTCCATCAAAATTAAATAGCGGTGCTATTGATGAATTTTTGGTAATTTTTTTAGTTGCAGCAAAGGCTAAAGGTGTTTCTTATTTTAAAAATTTAGCTGAATTAAATCAAAAAGAAAGTCCAAGACTCGAGTGGGCAAAAAAAATTCTAAATAAGATGGGAGTAAAAACTATAACAACTAAAAACTCAATTAAAATATTTGGAAATCCAAATTTGAAAATTAATAGAAAAATTACTATTAAAGATTACGTAAAAGACCATAGAGTATTCATGACAAGTGTTATTGCAGCTTTATCATTTGGTGGAAGTTGGCATATACATGATAAAAATTCTATAAAT
>CACEEO010000043.1 GCA_902558585.1 uncultured Pelagibacteraceae bacterium
ATGCTCTTGGATATCTATGCCTGTAATTTTTTGCATTCTAAATTTTATTTTACCTTATTTTATAAATCAATCTAATCAGATATAATTATTAAGTATTGCCATACAAATAGCTGAGAAAATTGTAGGATAAACAAAGTTTTTCTTTGAAATAAAAAAAACAACTAAAGATAACAGCACAACAAGAAATCTACTTGAATAACTAGCATCTACCAAAACACCAGCAGGGAAAATTATAGTTCTAGCTATTAGTGCTGCTAATGTTGCATAAGCTAAACAATTAAACCACTTAAAAAGTTTAGAGGTTTCTTTTATACCCTCAGATGTAAGAGCTCCCAAAAATCTAGACAAAAATGTTGCTAGGGACGTAACAAGGATTGCGTAAAAGATGTTAGCTGACACTGTGCTCTCCTACTAGATAAGCTATGGTTCCTCCAATTACGCCTGCTAACAAAATTGACCACTCTGGTGAAAATAAATAAATAATTGGTCCCAATATAGTTCCAAGTAAAACTGATAGAGTTACCGGTATAGTCTTAGATGCCCCAACCATCATGCATAAAAAATAAACTGGATTAAGAATTGCTAATCCCATCATCATATCTTTATTCAAATACTCTGAAAAAGAGAAACCTATAAATGTTCCGATAACCGATACACTTACAGTTGCACTTCCAATACCAATCCAATAATCAATTCTGTATTCTTTTGGAATTTTTTTGTAATTGCTTTTCATGATTAGCCAAGCGGAAACAGCAATGAAATGACAAGAAAAGTAATACTTCCACTTAGGTTGACTTTTGTGCATCATTAACGGGAATAAGGATACAGCCATAGGGTAAAGTCTTGCGTTAACAAACCAAACCGCCAAAAAAATATTTAACAAAGATGCTCCAATTAACATGGACTCAGCCATTACTAATGAGCCTGGTAAAGCATAAGTTAAAACAGTTGAAAAAATACTTTCCTGAATATTAAAACCTAAATTTTTAAATAGAGCTCCAATAGCTATAAAACAACAAGTGAGAGCAATTGCAGGACTGTCGTGTGTAAATATAGATCTATATCCTTTGAAGAAAAAATTTTTATTAATCATCATCCACCTAGGAACAGTCTACCAACATCAGGGTTTTGAAGTAAATCGTCTCCTTTACCTGCTATTGCAGTTTGCCCAGATACTAAAACGTATCCTATATCTGCAAACTCCAATCCTTTTTTGGCATTTTGCTCAACTAGAATGATTGTTTTTTTTTCATTTTGTTGAAGATCTCCTAAAATTTCAAAAACCATATCAATATATCTTGGTTCCAAACCAATTGAAGGTTCATCAACAAGTAATACTGATGGTTTCATGACTAAAGCTCTTGATATTTCCAATAATCTTCTTTCTCCACCAGATAATACTTTTGCTGGTTGGCTTCTTCTATTTCTAAGCCTTTCATATTTTTCTAATATTCTCTCTGCTTCTTCAAAAGATTCCTCTGTTTTATCTTTTATGTAGCCACCCATCAGTAAGTTTTCCTCTACTGTCATATCTGGAAAGACAGAGTTGTCTTGTAAAATATATGCAATTCCAACTGACTTTAATTTTTCAGCTGGTGTTAGATTTGTAATTTCTTTACCATCTATTTCTATTTGACCTGAAAAAATATTTGTAAACCCATATATCGAATGGAGTATTGTAGATTTACCTGCTCCATTCGGTCCAATCAAACATAATGATTGAGCCTTATTTACAAACAAGTCAAAATTATGCAGAATTTCCATTTTTCCATATCCAGCATTTAAATTTTTAATTGTTAAATGTATTTCATATGGAGATAGCTTTTTTAAATCTTCTGGTGTTGGCGCTTTACCTAAAACTTCATATTGATTTGACATTATTGCGCTCCTAAATATGCATCGACAACTCGCTTATCGTTTTTAATTTCATCTGGCGATCCGTTTGCCAACATCTTACCATGAGCTAGACAAAAAATATTTTCTGCTAGTTGCATTATTACTCTCATGTTGTGTTCTATAACTAAAAGAGTAATTCCAAAATCTTGGTTTACTTTAATTAATCTATCTATAATTCCATTAATTAAGGTTGGATTAATTCCAGCTGTAGGCTCATCTAGTAGTAGCATCTCTGGTTCATTCATCAATGCCATTGCCAGTTCTAATAATTTTTGCTGACCAAAAGATAAATCTCCTGCTCTAAGTTTTCTCTTTTGATATAATCCAACAAAATTCAATAAATTTTCTGCTTTTTCTGTTAATTCCTGGGGTATTTTTGAAAATAATTTAAACATACTTTCATCACTTCCTTTGTGACTGATAAGCATGTTGTCTATGCAATTTAATTTTCCATAAATTCTTGTCTGTTGAAATGTTCTTAATAAACCTAATTTTGCAATAACC
>CACEEO010000044.1 GCA_902558585.1 uncultured Pelagibacteraceae bacterium
GGTGGTATATATTTTGGTGAACCTAGAGGAATTAAGCCAATTGAAAATGGAGAAAGAAAAGGAATTAATACACACACTTATACGACTAGTGAAATTACTAGAGTAGCTAGGATCGCTTTTGATTTAGCTAGAAAAAGATCAAATAAAGTTACTTCTTGTGAAAAATCAAATGTGATGGAAGCAGGACAATTGTGGAAAGAAGAAGTTCAAGAACTTCATGAAAAAGAATACAAAGATGTAGAATTAAGTCATATGTTAGCAGACAATTGTGCTATGCAGCTTTTAAGAAACCCAAAACAATTTGATGTAATTGTAACAGATAATTTGTTTGGAGATATGTTGTCAGACCAAGCTTCAATGTTAACGGGATCTTTAGGTCTTTTACCATCAGCATCTTTAGGCGCAAAAAATAAAGATGGTGAGATGAGAGCAATGTACGAGCCCATACACGGGTCAGCTCCAGATATAGCTGGTAAAGGGATAGCAAATCCAATTGCTTCTATTTTGAGCTTTGCTATGGCACTAAGATATTCTTTAGATCTTGATAAAGAAGCAGATATTTTAGAAAAAGCAGTTCAAGATGTTTTAAATGATGGGTTAAGAACTAAAGATATAATGTCAGAGGGTATGAAAGAGACTTCCACGTCAGCAATGGGTGATGCGATAATTTCAAAATTGCAATAAAACTAGAATTATTCTAAGCTTAAAATATGCCAAGTTACACCGCACCAGTAAAAGATATGATGTTTCTCTTTGAAAAATTAAGAGATAATAAGAATTATAATGAGCTTGAAAAATATAATGAGGTGAGTGCAGATCTTGTTAAAGATATTTTAGAAGAAGCAGCTAAAATAAATCAAAATTTAATTTTACCTCTTGCTAAAGCAGGTGATGAAAATCCAGCAATTTTAGAAAATGGTGTTGTCAGAACACCACCGGGTTATAAAGAAGCATATCAGAAATACATTGAAGATGGTTGGACGTCATTGTCTTGTGACCCCAAATATGGAGGCCAAGGAATGCCAAAAACAGTAAGCGCGTTCTTTGATGAAATGCTTTCTTCAGCCAGTTTGTCATTTAAATTATATAGTGAACTTAGTATTGGTGCCTATAATTGTATTAATCATCATGCTTCAGATGAAATTAAAGATAAATATTTACCAAAGATCGTCGAAGGTAAATGGAGTGGCACTATGTGTTTAACAGAACCAGTCTGTGGTACAGACTTAGGTTTGTTAAAAACCAAAGCCTTTAAACAATCTGATGACACCTATAAAATTAGTGGTCAAAAGATTTTTATAACTTCTGGTGATCATGACTTAACTGAAAATATTATTCATTTAGTTTTAGCAAGATCAACAGACTCTCCTGCGGGCACTAAAGGAATTAGTTTATTTTTAGTACCAAAATTTATTGTAAATGAAGATGGTAGTGTTGGTCAAAGAAATGGAATTTCAACAGGATCTATAGAGAGTAAAATGGGAATAAAGGGTTCAGCAACATGTGTGTTAAATTTTGATGAAGCAACTGGTTATATGATTGGTAACAAAGACAAAGGCCTTAGTGCTATGTTTACCATGATGAACCTTGAGAGAATAGTAGTAGGCATTCAAGGTTTAGGAATTTCTGAAATTGCGTATCAAAACTCACTTTCTTATGCAAAAGAGAGAAAGCAAGGAAAAACAAATAATTCAAAATCTACAAATGGTGCAGACTTTATAATTGATCATGCGGATATTAGAAGATCTTTACTTAATATGAAGTCAATTGTTGAAGGAGAAAGAGCTTTATGTTTTTGGTTATCACAACAAACTGAGGTGAGTCTTTATCATCCAGATGAAAAGATTAAACAAGAAGCTTTGGATTATGTTTCATTGATGACACCAGTTGTTAAATCATTATTTACAGATTTAGCTATGGAAATTACGAACGACGCGATGCAAATACATGGTGGATATGGGTACACTAAAGACCAAGGAATAGAGCAATTATATAGAGATAATCGTATTACCC